>NZ_JAUBSX010000008.1:0-156105 GCF_036704885.1 Microcoleus sp. F4-D5
TTGAGCCGGATACTTGGAAACTTGTAAGTCCGGTTCTGAGGGGGGAAAGGAGTGGTAACACTCCCGCCCTACCCGACATTTTTTGGATAGGAAGCGCGTGTAACAATTCGGCTGCCTATCTTTTTTGAGCAGCGGATTGGCTAAACCTTTACTCCGTCTGGGTTTCAGGCGGGTTGTTACCCCCCCAGGGCGCTTGAAACCTATCCTAAACTTGCCTCTGGTTTTTCTCTAAGGGGATGTTTGAAAACTAGAAGTGAGTAAAAAATCATGCTAGTCGTCTGACCGCGATCCGAATCATCGCTATGTAGATAAAAGTCTCCGATGTTTGGGGCTGCTTGTGACGGACTCGGTTCCCGTCCGGCAGCTACTCTTACCCGCTGGTAAAGGAAAGGTTGTCGCGAAGCTTTAACCAAGTACCATCTTTGCTCCACCTCCAAAAATCACCACAAACGGTAGGCCAACCCGGAAAATCGCCTGGCAAGCCTCGCCAGGTCATCGCAAGGCATCAGTACATAGAGAATGGCGTTGCTAAATAAAGCTATTGTACGTGGACGACCACCAGGTTTTTCTGAGGGAAATTGGTAGGCGATTAACTCCCACTGTTCCTTTCGTTAGATTGCTAGGATATGCTGCACGTCATTCGCGTGAGCGTGGTGCTGGTTTCTACAAATTTCAGCTTAAGCCTTGTGAGCTTTCTTACAACAGCCTCTACTTTTCAAACATCCTCTTAGACTACTTCGGTAGCAGACCCCAATTAAGTGTCAAGAATCAAGGTGGCTGATAGTCGGTGACTGTTTCAAATAACAAGCCTCACACTCGAAGAGTCACTGTAGCATATCTTGGGGAAACTGGTATAACTTTGTATCGCGGTTTTCAGGTGTCTGAAAGTACACAATGTTTGGCAGCTCAAGTTTTTATTAAAAACCTATTTTCTTAGGGTTTTGCGAGCGGACGGACTTAATAGGAAATTAAAACTCATTATCAATTCGCAATTTGCAATTCTCAATTCCCTTGATTCAAGATGCGGAACTCAAGGATATACGGATAGGTATTTTTTTCTGAGTTCCTAGATAGCTAAATACTTCTTCCTTTTATGCCGCAATTCCCTCTTACCAATTCCTTGATTCATGCTCTACAAGTCACGGATACACGGATAGCTGTTTTTTCCTTCTTCCTTATACCTCCTAACTCCCAATCCTCAAATTCCCATCACTTCAAATACTTAGCTTAGGAGACCGAAATCTGCTTGCGTAAAAACAGTCGGCGCGGCTGGCCCAACAGCCAACCAGTCCAATTCCAATCGACCTGTTGCAAGCGATAGCCGGCCTGATAGTACAACTGTCGCGCCGCGTGATTGTTTTCCAGAACGTGGAGGTAAATCTCAGAAAATCCCCATTCTATGGCTGTCTGCTCGCAGTTGCTGAGCAATTGTTGAGCAACTCCCTGCCGCCGGTACTCGGGGTGAACCGCTAAATTCGACAAATAAGGATAGTCAGAACTCGGGACTTGCCAAGGGAAGCGAGAACGCAGAGCCATTTCTATTGTTCCTGTTATGCACTGAGTTCGGTGCGATCGATAATTCTGCGTTCCCTCCTCGCGCGAGACTAGCTCAGCAACCAGACAAATGTAATGTTCAGCTTTAGAACGCAGTCGATTTTTTAAATCTTCGTAAATTCCCAAACGCAATACCGGATACACCCATTCTACAAACCCCTCGCGGGAGTGAAAGCTCATGGCCAAAATATCGGCTAGCTGCGTCAAGTCGTTCGACGCAGCCATCCGGATCGAAAAGCCAGAAAGTCCGGGAGTTTGTTGTTCGTGAGACGGTGAGGAAAAAAAGGAAGGGTTCACAATGCCAGGCCACTATATTAATTTTTCTAGGTTGGTTTCTAAGCTGCCCATCTTAGAAGCTTCACTGATGTTATACCGATCTTATAACGTAACTTATAGGCATAGTTTATTAGCCGGATTAAATCACTTTTTTTTGTGCTTGACTTTAAGTAGTATCTGATGTAAGTTGGAACCTTTAAGCATTTAAGACTCTAGTTATGACAAATAAAAACCCATCTCCTAATACTAGATTTCTGGGTAGGGGGAAAGGTATTAAAAACAATCAAAAAGGTTTGAACGTCAGGTTCCGGGAATCTTACCGCTCTGTGCTTGCGGAAATACCCGATCGAATATAATTTATCCGTCAAGCGGTAATTGAAAAACTCAACGACTCGTCAGACGAACACCGGGCGCGCTGGCGCATCAGATGTTCATCGCCGACCCGGGCCAGGCAACTCACCTTCGACCTGTTCTGGGGAATCCATCCCCCGTCCCCGATTGAACCGGCCTTACCTGTTGCGCCAGGGGGTACTCTCCCCAGCGTCCAATTTAAATTTGGATGCCTGCAAAAAGTCTGCGGGGATTTTCCCGCGTCGGCTCGATATTGTGCTGCGATACTGTGCTGGGCGCTATCGAGACCTTCAAAACCTCGATCGAGCTGATTGACCGGTTTCCACAGAGTACATCCCTAGCTAAGATTAACAGATGGAGGCTCGGGCTTGCGGTGTTCGATCGCAGTAATTGGCTTGTCGAAGGTCTGCAGGAGGTACAAAAAATGCCGCGTTCGGGGAAAAAGAGCAAGTCTAACTCAAATGGTACAGTAATTGCGTCCCTCGCACTCGCAGCCTCTGTTGTCTCTGAGCCACCCCCGAATATCAGTCAGGGGCTTGACGCCGGCTCGGGAGCCCTATCCTTGGCTGACTGTTAAAGTTGCTGTCACGTCTGGGGAAAAATACAGGCAAAGATGTTGGCTGTCTATTGTACGGTGCTGCGGGCAGTTTTAACATACCAAATAAAACATGCAGAGGATCGACAATAGCACATAAATTTGGCAAATATACTTACAATCAGGACGGTTATTCCTATGTATTATGAGATATCCCGACGGCAATTAAAAGTGCCGGATTCGCGTTTCCTCTCACGCATAGAGGTGAGGGATCAACGGTATTTCCGGCAAGACGAGTTTATGTGAATATCATTAAATAATAAAATTGGGGTGCACGACAGACAACTGTGGCTCAGAAGAATTCCGAATTGAAAGCCCAGACATTAAAAATCAAGGTTGATTCTTGCTTCGGCTTGCCTCACAACAACTTCAAAATCACGAATTATTGTGACTTCAGCAATTGAAACCCGCGAATTCTTCCTTTCATCAGACTTATTAAATCGAACAGCCCTGGGGCACAGGAGAACGGTGCATGAATTCCCAAGAAAATCCTAAGCTAAAAATTCTGATCGTCGATGACGAACCGGATAACCTCGATTTGCTTTACCGCACCTTCCATCGAGACTACAAAGTGCTCAGAGCTGAATCTGGCCCCGCCGCCCTCGAAATTTTGGCAAAACAGGGAGAAGTTGCTGTGATTATCTCCGACCAGCGAATGCCAAAAATGAGCGGTACGGAGTTTCTCAGCCTGACGGCGGCTCAATACCCCGACGTGATCCGAATTATTTTAACTGGCTATACCGATGTTGAAGATTTAGTTGAAGCTATTAACGCTGGCAAAGTATTCAAATACGTTACCAAGCCTTGGGATGCTCAAGAACTCAGAACTCTTGTCAGTCAAGCTGTTGATACTCACAATATCCTGAAAGCGCGCACCAATGAACTGCGCAGGGCTCTCTCGCAAGAATCGCTGCTTTATGCCGTTACAAATACTATCCGATCGGCTCCCAATTACCAGCAAATGCTGCAAAGAATTGTGGAAAGCGTCGGGCAGATGTTTGAGGTGAGTTGCTGTCTGCTGCGGCCGTTCCAAGACGGTCAGGTGGCCGATGAGTGGTTCGTTTACCAGAAGGGCGATGCTGAAGCCAGACCCCAAGATGATGCAGCCGCCGAACTGTCCCCGGATTTGCTGCGGGATTTGGTTTGGGAAACTCGGGATGTGGAGGTGATTCAAGATGCCCAAACTGACGATCGAGTTTTAAACTGGGACAATCAGCAGCGACAACAGGCTTACCAAGCTGCGAATATTCGATCGAGCTTGATCGTACCGCTGTTTTACAAAACCGAACTGATGGCTGTCTTGGCGCTGCACCAGTTCGAGGAACCGCGCCAGTGGCAAGACCACGAGGTACAGTTGGTAATTACGGTAGCCGACCAAGCGGCTTTGGCGCTTTCTCAAGCCCGGTCTTACGAAAAGGTGCGGGCGCTGGCAAAGCGCGAGGCATTAGTCAATACTATTACTACTGCCATTCGATCGAGCCTCGACCCCCAAAATATTTTTGCAGCCATTACTCAACAGCTCGGCCAAGCTTTGCAAGTTGACGGCTGCGCCCTATCTCTGTGGACAGAAGATGATGAGTACGTCCAGTGCGTGGGGCTCTACGACACCGCTAGGGATACCGTGGCTGTAGAACCAGGTTTTAACCATGCAGAGGTAGTTGGGAACCCTCCAAGCCCCGATCTGGCTTCTGCTATTGCTGCTGGTAACGCTCGCGGCTGGGTGTTTGCCCATCCTTCCTTACCGCAGTCTTTGGTACCGATTCGGGGCAATCCGGTGTTGCTGCAAGTCATGGTATCAAAAGAGCCGGTGGCGATCGAAGACCTCCACGAACACCCCGAGTTAAATGTTACAGAACTGCAAGTTCGATCGCCCGCCCGCGCCCTGTTAGTCGTTCCCTTGCTCTCGGAAGGCAAAATCATCGGCAGCATTTCCCTGCGCCAAAATCACAGCATCCGCCGCTGGAACCTCTCAGACATTGACCTGGCTCAAATAGTGGCAACTCAAGCTGCTCTGGCCGTGCAGCAGTCGCGCCTCTACCAGACTACCAGACAGCAGGCAGAACGGCTTCTGGAAGCCGATCGGCTCAAAACCGAGTTTTTCCAAAATATCTCCCACGAATTCCGCACCCCTCTCACACTAACTATCGGCCCTCTAGAATCAGCTTGCGGGCGCAAAGAAGACTTGCCCTACGAACAAGCCGTAATCGCTTTGCGAAATTCCCGCCGCCTCCTGCGCTTGGTAAATCAACTGCTGGACTTGCAGCGACTCGATGCCGGACGGATGCAGCCGAGTTTTCGCCCCTGCGATTTGGTCGGTTTCTGTTACTCCACCGCAGAGTCGTTCCGCGCCTACTGCGAGAAAAAAGGACTGCACTTAATTACCCAACTGCAAGAATGTCCTTTACTTTATTTGGATATTGAAAGATTTGACAAAGTTATTTACAACCTGCTATCAAATGCTGTCAAATTCACCCCAGAAGGCGGAAATATTACCCTGACAGTTGCATCGGCCGGCGCTCACTGCTTGTTGCAAGTAAAAGACACCGGCATCGGCATTCGCACCGAACAAATTCCCTATTTGTTCGAGCGCTTTCACCAAGCCGAAGGTTCTGCCAGCCGTTCCTACGAAGGCAGCGGTTTGGGTTTGGCACTTGTCAAAGAATTAGTCGAACTCCACGGCGGCCAAATTTCCGTCGAGTCTGTTTACGGCGAAGGTACTACTTTTAGCGTGTGGCTGCACTTTGGTTCGACTCACTTGCCCCCGGAACAGGTACTAGAAATACCTGCGGAGTTTCATTCATCCAAAGCTGCGGTGGAACTGGCAGATGTGGAGGCGGATTTGTCGGAAAATGAGGCAGAAAATCATAACTTTGAGTCGCTAGTATCGGTAACTTCAGAAACAGCAGCGGGTACGGTTTTGGTGGTTGACGATAATCCTGATTTGCGCTTTTACGTGTCGGGAATTCTGCGAGATTCCGGCTTTGCAGTTTTGCTTGCCCGCAACGGAGAAGAAGGATTTGCCGTGGCAAAAAACCGCCGTCCGGATTTAATTTTAACGGATTTGATGATGCCTTTGCTCTCGGGTTTGGATTTGATTCGGATGATTAGAGAGGATGAGGAATTGCAGGGAACTCCGGCAATTTTGCTGACTGCTAAAGCCGACGAAGATACTCGAATTGAAGGAGTAGAACGGGGTGCTGACGCTTATTTGTCCAAGCCTTTTAACGATCGCGAATTGTTGGCGGAAGTGCGGAATTTGATCGCCCTCAAACAAAACGAGCGCCGAGTGCAGCAGTTGAACAGTTATTTAACTGAGTCGGTGCTGCGCCGATTTTTGCCTCCGTCGATGGTGAAGGCCGCGGCGGCTGGAGATTTGGCGCTGGATTTGCGCCCGGAACCGCGATTGATTACTATTTTGTTTAGCGATATTGTCGGTTTTACGGAAATGGCAAATACGCTGCGCTCGCGCCGGGTAGCTGAGCTTTTGAATGAATATTTGGCGGCAATGACTAAGGCTATTTTTGACAGCGGCGGTACGGTGGACAAGTTTGTCGGAGATGCGGTAATGGCTTTCTTTGGCGCGCCGGAGGAACTAACGCCTAACGAGCAAGTACGCCGCGCTGTAGCTGCTGCTGAGCAAATGCTGCAAGCTCTGAAGGAGCTTAACAAGCGCTGGTTGGAACAGGGAATTGTTGGGGACAATGGAGTGCTTCCGGTGCGGTTTCGCTGCGGCATTCACCAGGGTACTGCGGTGGTGGGGATGTTTGGCGGCCCCGACAGATCGGATTATACTGCGATCGGGCCGAGCGTCAATATTGCCGCCCGCTTGCAAGAGGTGGCGCAACCAAACACTGTGCTACTTTCGGCGGCGGTTGCAGATTATGTGGAGGAAAATCGAATTATTAAATATAAGCCACTCAAACTCAAGGGAATTGATGAAACGGTATTGACTTTTCTACTAAAGTGTGATTAGTCATTAGTTGTGTGTTAACTATTATATATTGACATCCCGCACACAATCTCCGAAACCATATAATTTGGTGGGCGGGTTTGCGCACAAAATAGACAACAAGTACAAAACCTCCGAACAAAACCTGCCTGCGAACGCACTCAGAAACCACATATTGGCGTAAATTCTGATTTAATTATATTGATATAGCAACCTCGCCCGACGTTTATGAAGTTCTTAATTGCGGGAATATAAAGGGTTGAGTGAAACTTCGGTCTTCGTTCTTCCATCTTCCTTCTGCTATATAATGACCAAAACCTTAAATAATTTTGCAGTGACAAAAACTACTAACCAAAAAGACGGTAAATCATCCACCTATCCATTTGACGGTTTATCTTTGGACGATCGCAATCCCGACTTCATTAAACTTTTGCTGCCCATCTGGGAATGGCTGTACCGCTACTATTTTCGCGTACAAACCGATGGCTGGCACCACGTCCCCGCGAACGGCAAAATGCTCGTTGTCGGTTCTCACAACGGGGGGCTCGCGGCTCCAGATATGTTTATGTTCCTATACGAATGGTTCCACAGGTACGGCACGGAACGCTTGGCCTACGGATTGATGCACCCGACAGTTTGGAAGGTTTCTCCTGATATTGCTAGCATGGCGGTTCAGTGTGGTGCGATCAAGGCGCATCCGAAAATGGCGATCGCAGCTTTGCGAAAAAATGCCCCGGTTCTCGTCTATCCGGGCGGCGCAGAAGATACTTTTCGCCCCTATCACTTGCGCAATAAAATTTACTTTGCCGGACGCAAGGGATTTATTAAATTAGCATTGCGAGAAGAAGTGCCAATTTTACCAATTATCTCGCACGGTGCCCACGATACTCTGATAGTTTTGGCGGATTTGTACGAACAAGTTAAGCAATTGCACGAATGGGGAATGCCCTGGTTTTTGGGCATCGATCCGGTGGTATTTCCGGTGTACTTGGGATTGCCTTGGGGACTGAGTATTGGGCCTTTGCCTAACCTGCCTTTACCGGTGCAAATTCGGACTCGCGTCTGCAAACCGATTGTATTCGAGAGGTACGGAGATGAGGCGGCGCGCGATCGCGATTATGTCGATGCTTGTTTCGATTTAGTTACCGCCCAAATGCAAGAACAATTAGATTGTTTGGCTGGAAATTGAGAATTGCACAGATATAGATTGATGCAGAAACCGATTTTTTTTACAACAAAATAGCGTGAAATGCAAGGAATATGGGTTAAAAAAACAGTTTTTTGAGTTTTTTTGGCGAATTCCTGACTACAAACAATTTTTGAAATAACTCTAATAATAATTTATTTCAAAAATCGACGATTGGGGTATAAAATCTGATTTTACCCATCTTATTACCTCAAATAGCTGAAAACGTCAGTCGCCCAAGTTAAGCTTTTTATCATGCAGGTTCGAGCGGACATAATATTAGCTTAAATAAACGCAGATTAATTTATATTCGTCTGCGTTTATCTCCCTTTATCGGCGGTGAGCCAATAGAATTAGCAAAAATAACCTAATTCTGTATAAACTATTTATATTAATTCTGCCTTATGTCTTCGCGTGACTAATTGCCCGATCGCCTTAACCGCAATACTGGGAGAAAAAAGTACAGCCGGCGACTCAATCATGTGCAGAACTTCCAAAAATGCTTGACAAACTTTAGCATCTGAGACCAGCACTTTTAACACCAGATCCATGTAATCAATTGTCAGCCGCGTAGCAAGGTTTAGTTTTGCACCTTCACTTCCCGGATACCGGGAGTCCTGACTGATGGCAAACGTCCAAGGAACAGTGTGTAATTTTGCTAGTTTTTGTTGAAATTGTCGCCCAAAGCCTGTTAAATCGCCTTCTGGATACCGCTCTCTTTGCTTTTGCAGGCATCGATCTAGCATCTGAGCATCTAGTGCAGCAACGGTCATTCCTTGGCCGTAAACTGGGTTGAAAGCGCAAACTGCATGACCGATAACTGCCAAATTTTCAGGATAGCGGGAGAGGCGATCGTAGTGGCGCAAACGGTTTTCTGTACCTCGATAACTATAAATAGGTGTTATTGCTTCTGCATCTTTAATCCCATCATAAATTGTTGGAGTTGGCAGAGTGCGGGCAAATTCTAGAAAACCTGCTTCGTCGGTGGGAGGATAATCGCGATCGCCCCCGGCGAAACCCACCAGCCAGCGATTGCCTTCGATCGGGAAAATTGCACCGCCACGGCTGCGGAACGGCGGTCCTGGTGATACAAATACTGGCGCTGTGTCTGACAATTTACCGCTGCATTTATAGATGCGGCTGGCATAGCCGACAAAAGCATTGATAACGGTTTCTTGCGGAGGTTCATAGCCCAAACTTTTCAACCATTGAGGTGTTTGGGAAACTTTGCCACCAGCATCGACTACTAAATCTGCGTACAAATTCTCTGCATGGATGTTACCAGGGTTGTGGCGATCGCGAAAACGCACCGATACGCCAGCAATCTCCGCGCGCGAGGCATTCCCCAGCAACCCCGTTACTTTCCCTCCTTCGAGGAAATGCACGTTCGTATTTTCAGCCAAGCGGCGGCGAATGTGCCAATCAAGTAAATCCCGACTGAACATAATTAAATCATTTAGATCCGGGCTAAATTGCGGGGCCCAACCCGCCGGACTAAACCACCGGATCGACCTCGGATCTAAACTAGGAGCACCAGCAGCTACCAGTTCGTTTTCCAAGCCGGGAAAAAAATCTTCTAGGATGATTTTTCCCCGATTAAACAGGATGTGAAGGTGACGGGATTGAGGAATACCGGGGCGAGGTGCCGGTTTTTCTGGAAAAAAATCTCGTTCAACAATACTTACTCGGTCAAAGTATTTTGCTAATACTCTAGAGGCCAACAGTCCTGCTAAACTGCCGCCAATAATAATTGCATGACTTTCTCGCTGCACTATCGAATTCCTTCAAGGCTAATTTGCTATGGAATTGCTTGATGAATTGCGAACAATTTGTCTGGGCTTCTGTGCCGACTCTTAATATCGATCGACCAAAGATTTTCCTCGGCAATTATTTTTATCCGACTTACCATTACTACTATAAATCTCCGGTGCGCCACAGCGCGCTTTACTGATCACTCACAACTAACAACTTAACAACTGCCAACTTACATATCACAAATATCCCTAAATTGATAGCCGGCCGCAGACATAGTTCTACACTTCCAACTGTAGGGGGATGCTTTAGCTCGTCAATAAGGTGATGCTTGCCATTGGGGGCATGAGTCTAAAACTATATAATTAGTCAACTCGCGCCCACGATCGGGCGCACCCACCCCTTAACGAGGCATATACTATGTATCAAAATTTGCCAATAAATCCACAACTGTATAACATCGGGTTCTGGCTGGCCCAAGTGCCAGTAGAGCAGACTACTACAAACACAGTAGTAGAAGACACAGCACTCCTCTACTCCGGGCCGCAATTTTTTATCGCCTTGATAGCTGGAGTCGTACTCGCCTGCGCTTTCCAACTCTTGCTAACAAATTTATCAGTAGCCGCGGGCCTTTCCTACATAGGACAATCCCACGACGGCGACCGCCAGTCGGATAGCGGCAGCCCCCCAGTCCGCCACATCGGTCGAAAGGTAGGCACTTGGACGCTAGTCACCGTCACCGTCGCCCTATTCTTCGCTTGCTTGCTAGCAGTTAAGCTAAGCTTGATTAGCAGTCCCGGTTTAGGGGCGATCGTCGGTTTAGTCGTGTGGGCTACCTATTTCTCACTACTCGTCTGGGTTAGTTCCACCACCGTCGGTTCCTTGATCGGTTCTGTCGTCAATACCGCGACATCAGGCGTTCAAGCCATTGTCGGCACCGCAGCCTCGGCCCTGGGCGCAAAAGCAGCCAGCAACCAAGTAGTCGCCACAGCGAAAGCAGCAGCAGCAGCAGTGGGTCACGAACTCGGTAGCGCGATCGACCCTACAAGCTTGCGCGAAAATGTCGAAGACTACATCCAAAGCCTCAAACCGCCTGAATTAGACATCAAAGGGATGCGCAGCGAATTTGAAAAATTGCTCAACGATCCCCAACTCAAAGCAATTGCTGGCGAAAATTTGCCGAATCTCGACCGGCAAACTCTCGTAGATTTAGTAAGTTCGCGATCGGACTTATCAAAACGCGACGTAAACCGGATTGTAGACCAACTTCAAGATGCTTGGAAACAAGTAGGAAAACAAGGGCAGCAATCAGACGGCATCGCCGAATTAGTAGACTATCTCAAATCTGCAAAATCGGGAGATTTGGTCTCAGATAAATTGGCAAGTAGGGTAGAAAAAGCCCTCAGCAATCTGGGGGGGCAAAATTCCGGACAAAGCCCGACCATGATGTCGCAAGCAACGACAATGGCAGTCAATGCTTTAATGGGAATAGTATTGGGTCGCACGGATATTTCTGACTTAGATGTTGAAAAAGTAATCGGTCAGCTCAAAGAAGCTAAAGACAAAGTTGGCCAGCAAGCTGATAAAATTACCGCTCAAGTCAAAGGCGAACCAGAAACTTACAGCCCAATTCGTGCCGACGTAGAAAACTACTTGCTTAACACTTATTCGTGGCAGATGAACCCGCAAGCGATCGAGCGCGAATTTCGGGATGTTATCTACGATCCTACAGCCGATCCGGGAACTGTGCGCCGCGAATTAGAAAAACTAAAACAGTCTAATTTTGCCGAAATCTTGGCTAGTAGAGGCGTTTTTACCCAAGACAAAATTAAAGAAATTTCCCAGGAATTAGAAGCAATTAGACAGCGCGTTTTACAAACCGCGATCTTTGCCGAAGAGCAAGAAAAAGCTCGCGATTTGCAGTGGCGGGTGGAAACTTATCTGAAGCTGACGCCGAAAGAAGAACTTACAGCAGCAGGTATCGGGAGCGATTTCAAAAAAATCTTAGAGGATTCAGACGCTAGTTACGAACAGTTGCGCGCGAGGCTTTCTCCTTACACCCGCGACAGTTTCGTGCAAATTCTCAGAGGTCGTGAAAACTTTGGCTTCCAAGAAGTAGAACAGATTGTTAAAGATTTAGAAAGGACGCGAGATGTAGTTTTAGCAGATGCTAAAGGTCTGCAAGAAGCAGCGCAAGTCCGACTAGATAACCAGTGGCAAAGAGTGCAAGAATACTTGAAGTCTACGGGCAAAGAAGAACTCAATCCCGAAGGCATCAAGCGCGATTTCAAAACGCTGCTGGACAATCCGGAAGCGGGAATGTGGGCGCTGAGAGCTAGAGCTTCTAGGTTCGATCGCGAAACTTTGGTAAAATTGCTATCTCAGCGGAAAGACCTCAGCGAAGACCAAGTAAATCAGCTTCTCGACAGCGCCGAAGAAACTTGGCACAGCGCGGTGCACGCGCCGCAAAAGTTGGCCCAAAAAGCTAAGGATCAGTACGATCAAACCACAACCGCCCTTGCAGATTACCTTCGCAATACTGGCAAATCAGAACTCAATCCTGAAGGGATTAAGCGGGATTTGACAAAACTGCTGGAAAATCCTAAAGAAGGAGCTTTAGCGCTGCGCGGCCGCCTGTCTCAAGTCGATCGCGATACTTTGGTAAAACTGCTTTCTCAGAGAAAAGATTTGAGCGAGGAACAAGTCAATCAAATTATCGACCAAGTGCAGGAAACTCTCGGCTCGATTGCAAAAGCGCCGCGCCGTTTGGCAAAGCGGATGCAAAGCCAAGTACAGGATTTTCAGAGTGTTTTAGAAGATTATTTGCGCAATACGGGCAAGGATGAATTAAATCCCGAAGCCATCAAGCGCGACTTGCAACTGCTGCTACACGACCCGAAAGTCGGCGCTTACAGTTTGGGCGAGCGCCTGTCGCACATCGATCGAGCTACAGTTGTTTCTCTGCTGTCTCAGCGGCCTGATATTTCTGAAGCAGAAGCCAATCGCATTGTCGATGGAATTTTGTCGGTGCGCGACGAGTTCGCACTGCAAATTCAGAAAATACAGGAGCGCATTCAGTCGGTAATTGACGGGATTCTCGGAAAAATTCGGGATTACCTCAATTCGCTCGATCGCCCAGAACTAAATTACGAAGGCATTACGCGGGACGTGCGGAAGTTATTTGACGACCCGCAAGCCGGATTTGACGCTTTGCGCGATCGGCTGGGTCAGTTCAACCGCGATACTTTAGTAGCACTAATTAGTTCCCGCGAGGACATTTCCGAAGCAGATGCCAACCGCTTGATCGACCAAATTGAGAGAAGCCGCAACAGCGTCTTGCAAAGAGCAGAACGCTTGCAGCAAGAAGCGCAGCTTCGCCTCGAAAGCATCAAATTACAAGCCGAAAAACAAGCCGAAGAAACCCGAAAAGCAGCAGAAGTTGCCTCTTGGTGGCTGTTTTTCACCGCTCTTTCCTCGGCTGCAGCTGCAGCAGGCGCCGGTGCTTTAGCCGTCATCCGGTAAACAAGACTCAAGTTGCGATCGGATTGCAGATAGTGCCTGATGTGAGTTTATACTGACATCAGGCATTATTTTTAGTAAAAGATTTTATCCTGGGTGGAAGCGGGTTTATTTAATTTATTTGCAGCACTTAATGTTATTAGTAAAAACGCTATTAGCGTTTTTTTGAAGATAGTAAAACCTATGAATTTTTACACCTTAATTAGCCGTTTTTATTCATCCAAAATAGCAAAGGCAGTCCAGGACGCACGCTTCAAAAAAAAAACGGTTTATCGCTGTCGCGATCGAGCCTATATGACCGAATTACGTGCAGAGACCGGGTTTTTGCGTCCAGGAATCTTGAGGAATTTTGTCTTCAATACAAACCCGATCGCCGTTGTTTTACAGAATTAGATATGATATCAACTCCGGTAGCATCGGAATTAATATTACCCACAGTCAAGACACCGCGCCGTGCCGGGTGTCCCTACAATTAATCGGGTTAGGGACAATCTCGATCTCGCGGTGTTCTCGGTATCATTACCGATGCAACTGGAAACGATATTATTTACACTCGACAAAATAGCTTTTGGACTTAGAACGTTTTTGCGCGCCAAACTAAACGCGCCAGTCCGCTCTCGACCCAATATTTTGCAGCTATAGTAATAGTTAGGGTTCTCAACCCAGCACCAAGTTCTGCCAACTGCCTGCAGCCGGCGCACAGGCCCTATCAAACGCTAACTGTTTTGAGTTCGATCGCCCGTTTCTTTTGAAAATGCCGATCGTCAGATCGTAAATGGTAGGTAATAGGTTGTGCATAATAGGTAAGTGAAGTACCCACACGCTCCCGCTCTCGCGGTACAGCCTGGGCTTCCCGTTTCATCCACCGTTGCCAGAAAGCGGGACTTCCGATGCAGTTCGTACCGAGTACGATCGCGGTCTTACAAAGCGTCCGGAGGTTTGACAGTTCGTTCCCTCACTCCCACAGTGCCGAAACACGCGATCGGACAGACTCCCTGCTTCCCAAGGAGTTTCAGTTGTTTACGTACCAAATCTCTTGGATTTACGGCAATAGCCGACCAGCTAGAGATATTCCTTCCCCGAGATCTGTTCTTTCGCCAGGTAAGCGTATCATCCCTACATGAGCCTGTCTGTCCGATCGCTCGGGCGGGTCAACAACCATTTGTACTAGATCGGATTTCCTTAGCGAGGAATCTGCCGGGTGCGCTTGTTTCGTCGTCCTTCCTTTCCAGGAGTGCGAACTACGCCCAAGAATACTCAGGAGGATCTGGCTCGACTTTCCTCCACGCCCGAACTAAGAGTACGGTGTGGGGGTTCTGGTCTGCCTAGCTAAAGGTGTGAAAATACTATACTGACTGTGGGGGGCGACATACGCGATACCTTGGAAATACCAAGGGTTTTTCCAACTCAGCCCACAACATTCAAAACACGCAGGCCCTGCGATCGCCAATGCTAAACAACCTACGTCTCAAACCTCCCCTGGCTAGTTGCCTAGTAGCACCGTGAGGAGGGCGACGCCATGCAACTCCGAAAAAAAACACTATTAATCATCGGTGCAGCACTGATCAGCCTGATTCTGGTTCTCTATGCCACTGCATCAACCATTTTGCTGCACGATTTTCACAACCTCGAGGCACAGTACGTCCGCCAGGATGTCGCGCGGGCTTTGGACGCATTAGATGACGATTTGTCGAATTTAGACACCAGCGCCCAAGATTACGCCGAGTGGGACGATACTTACTCTTTCGTCAATACACGGAACGAAAATTTTGTCAAGTCAAATTTCGTCGATTCGACATTTATTTACTTGAGACTAAACTTATTGGTACTGCTCGACTCCAACGGTCAGACGATCTTCAGCAAAGGTTTCGACCTGAAATCCCAAACCGAACTCCCGATTCCCGAAAGCTTAAAACAGCACTTGACAGACGCGCTGCGAGACTCCTCAACAGGAGGCGATCGCCTCTCTGCCAAAACAGGCGTCCTCACCCTGCCAGAAGCCACGCTGCTGATTGCCTCAAAGCCCATTTTTAACAGCAACGCCCAAGGCCCGCCGCGCGGGACACTGATCCTGGGACGCTACCTCGACAGCAGCGAAATCATTTTGCTTTCAGAACTAACTCACCTGTCAGTGGATTTTAGATTGCCGAGTTTGGATTTTAAAGTCGGCTCCGCGAACTACTCCGGCCACGGTGCCAAGTCCATGGCTCGATCGAGGCAGGAGTTGGAAAATGTCAAACTCAAAATTTCCAACCTCAAATCAGTAGAAATTTTAGTCGAGCCGCTCAGCGAGAGCTTAGTCGCAGGATACGCCCTGATTCGCGACATCCACGGCAAACTAGCACTGCTGCTGCGAGTAGAGGCAGACCGCATCATCTACCGCCAAGGTCAGGCTACCTTGGAGCTGTTTACCTTATCAATACTGGCAGTAGGTTTAATATTTAGCGCGATCGCCCTGCTGTTGCTAGAAAAATTAGTCTTGGCGAGATTGGCTTGCTTAAGCACCAGCGTCAGCAACATCGCAGCCAACGGTGACCCAGACTTGCGGGTTCATATAGCTGGAGCAGATGAACTCGCAAGCTTGGCAGACACCATCAACCGAATGCTAGAAGCATTAAGCAATTCTCAAGTCGAACGCTTAGATAGCGAAGACCGCTATCGGTTGATGGCCGAAAACTCAACCGACATGATCACCAGACACAACCCCCAGGGCGTGTTTGTTTACGTATCGCCAGCCAGCCGCGCTTTGCTGGGATACGAACCTTCTGAACTAATCGGCCACGTTCCCAACGATTATTTTCACCCCGACGATTTAGAAACCATCGCCAAAGCTCACTGGAAAGTCCTGGCGCTGCCAGTTACTTACACCGTCAGCTACCGCATCCGCCGCAAAGACGGCAAATACATTTGGTTTGAAACCACCGGCCGCACGATCCGCGATCCCGAAACCGGCGAAGTGCAAGAAATTATCGGCATTTCCCGCGACATCAGCGCGCGCAAGCAAACAGAACAAGAACTGCGAGAAAGCGAAGCTGCAATTAAAGCTTTGTACCAAGTGACTTCGGCTCCCCTTACAGACCCGTTCAACCGCCTCTCTACCTTTGATTTGCGCCTCCAAGAACTGCTGGCAATGGGATGCCGGCAGTTAAGCCTGTCCGTGGGAATTTTGTCGCGCATTCAAGGGGACAACTATCAAATAATGGCTGTTGAGTGTCCCGATGGGTCGATCGTGAAAGAACAAATCTACGATTTGGAAAAAACCTTTTGCGTAGCTACGGCAATGGCAAAAGAACCGATCTACTTTGAGTCGGTGAGGTTTTCGGGTTTATCCTTCAACACGGACGATCCAGCCTTCAAGATCGAAGCTTACATGGGAATTCCCGTCACAGTGGCAGGTGAAGTTTACGGGACTCTGTGCTTCTTTTCTCCAACTCCTTTGGCAGAACCGTTCCGATTTGTAGATAGAGAGTTGGTAAAACTCATGGCTCAATGGGTGGGAAGCGAACTCGAACGCCAGCAAACAGGCGTTGATTTGGCAAAAGCTCGGGATCAAGCACTGGCGGCTACCAGAGCCAAAAGCGAATTTTTAGCCACCATGAGCCACGAAATTCGCACTCCGATGAATGGAGTCATCGGCATGACGGGTTTGCTGCTGGATACCTGCTTAACTCGCGAACAGCGCGATTTTGTAGAAACTATCCGCAGCAGCGGCGATGCTTTGCTGACACTGATCAACGATATTCTAGATTTCTCGAAAATTGAGTCGGGCAAATTGGACTTGGAGGAACATCCGTTTGACATCCGCACTTGCATTGAGGAATCCCTCGATTTGGTAGCTGCCAAGGCGGCAGAAAAAAAACTGGAATTGGGTTACTTGATCGATCGTTCCGTACCCGTAACTGCGATCGGCGACAGCACCCGCTTGAGGCAAATTTTAATCAACTTGCTCAGCAATGCTGTTAAATTTACCGAAGCTGGAGAAGTGGTGGTTTCAGTGACGGCAAAAAAAATTTCACTGTCGGCGGCCAACGCTAAAGAACCGCCAGCAATTAATGGCGAACCACTAGCAATTAACCAATCATACGAAATACAATTTGCGGTCAAAGATACCGGTATCGGCATTCCAAGCGATCGTATGGATCGGCTGTTTAAATCTTTCAGCCAGGTAGATTCTTCAACGAGTCGGCACTACGGCGGTACCGGATTGGGTTTGGCAATTAGCAAGCATTTGGCCGAAATGATGGGCGGCAGGATGTGGGTGGAAAGTATGGGTAGTCTGGCGGGCAATCCTCCCGCAGATTTTATAGCGACAGTTTTTGATGTGGAATGGGGAGAATCTTGCGAAATTGCCGAAAAATATTGCTCTGCCAAATCTGTACTCAGCAACAAGCCGATCGGCCAAAATCTCACATCCGTTGGCTCTACTTTTTATTTCAGCACGATCGTTTCTGGCTGCAACAGTTCCTTGCCCGTTAACTTGAGCAATTCTCAACCTGAATTAGCTGGCAAGCGAGTCTTGATTGTCGATGACAATGCTACTAACCGCCAAATTCTGACTCTCCAAGCTCAGTCTTGGGGAATGGTGGCTAGGGCTTCAGCTTCGGCTCGTTTGGCTTTAGATTGGCTAGCTGCTAAAGAGGAGTTTGACTTGGTAGTTTTGGATATGCAAATGCCGGAAATGGACGGGTTGGCTTTAGCTGCACAAATTCGCCAGTATCCTAATTGCGAAAAGTTGCCGTTAGTCATGCTAACTTCGATCGGCAGGCAAGAAATTAACACCCCTGGGATTGAGGTGGATTTTGCTGCTTTTTTGAACACGCCGATTAAACAATCTCAGCTTTACAATGTTTTAATCAATATTTTTGGGGAACAGCCAAGTGAAATTAGAGTGCAGCGCAGCAGCGGGCCTTTTTTGCAAAGCATACCTGTGCTGGCCGAGAAGTTACCCCTGCGGATTCTTTTGGCTGACGATCATTTGGTGAATCAGAAGGTTGCTTTGCAAATTTTGCAGCGGATGGGGTATCGCGCGGATGTTGCGGGAAACGGTATCGAAGTGCTCCAAGCTTTGCGCCGCCAGCCTTACGATGTGGTGCTGATGGACGTGCAAATGCCGGAAATGGACGGTTTGGAAACTACCCGCCGCATCCGCGAGCAATTTTCAGGAGATTTCACCTTAGAAAATCCCAGGGGAGAATCAGAAGTTTCCGCAACAGAACAGGAATCTAGTAATCTAAACTCGACAAACAATCCCGCGGGAGAATCAGAAGTTTCCGCAACAGATGAGCAATCTAATAATCGAATCAAAAATCAAAAATTGACTCCCGAGGAATCTAACAATCGAAAATCGAAAATCGAAAATCGAAAATCGACGAGGCCTTGGATTGTGGCGATGACGGCAAATGCGATGCAGGGCGATCGCGAAGAGTGCATGGCTGCGGGGATGGACGATTATTTGAGCAAGCCGATCGAAATTGAGGAGTTGGTTCGAGCTTTGAGCGCGTGTAAATCTCGCTCAAATGGGGAGTTCGATCGCGCGCAGTCGATTTTTTGTTTGAACGCGCAAGCAGAACAGATAGGAGGAACGAGTGAATTAGAAGTGGGATCGAAAGGGGCTGTTTCGGAAAATCAACAACTGACAATTCCCAAATCGCACGCAGTCGTGGGGTGCGGTGAATCAAATCTCGATCGGGCTTTGTCAGATAGCCGCGATTCCCTGAGTGCCAAGATTATAGAGGGACTGCGAGAAGTGGAAGCTTTGGACGACGCGATCGAGATTTACCTCGAAACAGCTCCCGAACTGCTGCGAGGCATCTCTATGGCCCTGGGCAACGCCGATCCGCTGGCTTTGCGGCGATCGGCACACTCTTTGAAGTCAATTAGCGGTACTCTCGGTGCTTTTCGCTTGTTTGAGCTGTGCGAGAAACTCGAAATCATGGGGCGCATCGGAACAGAGGCGAACAAGCCTTTATCAACTCCAGCTTGCGCGCTTTTAGAGCAGGTTGAGGCGGAGTATCAAAGAGTCGAAACGGCGTTGAAAATAGAACGCCTGTACAGCGAAACAAGGACAGAATAATTAACCAGCGATCGGCCCAGGCGCATCAAAATTTTACAGTCAATTTTGCTGAAATTCTTGTGGGGTGTCCCGCCCGCGAAAAAATAGAATCTAGATGCCCAACAGCTTAGGATCGCGAATTAAATAATTTACACAAGGAAAGTGGGGTGGGCTCTTATAGCCCGCCCTTTCCGGACGGGCGGGACGCCCATCCCACAAGAACTATCAGGCATTGTAAGTTATTTAATTCTCATTCCTTAACTAACTATTCTTCGTGGGCGGTGGCTGGTTTTTGAGATGGTTGTTTTTAGACGGAACTTCCCCCGCACGCGAGGGAAGTTCCGGTTAAATATTGAGTCCTGGACGCATCAAAATCAAAAAAATCGGTTTTTTTGGGGTGTTTGGATCGGTAATGAGGATGGTCGGAAAAACCCCGGTTTCTGGCTCGCAGAAAATCTAATAAACTGAGTTTTTTTTTGTATTTTGGTCGGTAATTAGTATGGTAGGAAAAACCAGGTTTCTGGCTAGCCAACTTACTTTTTAGTTACCAAAACCCAATCGTCTGCTGTTTTCACAATCTCAGCATTCTGCAAACCTAAATGTTTGAGAACTGGTTTTTCTAACAGAAAATAAGGTTGAGGAAGAGTTTGCCATTTCTGTTTGAGTGTCGGCGCGTCGGCGACAATAACTTGGCGGTTGCTGTAGAAATTTAGCGAAGGACGCGGTAAACGGTGAGAGGTAAAAACCTCCTGACCGGCCGGAGTTCCTGTGCGGACAATTTCGGCGATCGGCTTAACTGGATAATCCTCTGCCAGTTCCCAAACCCAGTTATCCGAAGCGACCAATACCAACAGCGTCAAGTAAGTTCCCCAAATTAAAACTAATATAAACTGCCGGTCTTTGCGGTGCAGCAAGACGGCAGCCATTGTCATTGTCAAAGCTACAAACATCAGCATTAACTGCAAATCTCGCTCGGGCGATAAATTGCGCCCTCCCAGTGGCAATCCTGACCCGAAATACAGGAAACCGGCGACAGCAACTACAGCCAGTATTGCTAAAATCGCGGGATGAGGCAAAAAAGAAATAGCATCAAAATGTTCTTCGACTTCATCTTTGACCGGCTCAGGTGGCACCGACAGTTGCTCCCAAACTTCAGCGAGATAACTGCCAACGGCTAGAGCAAAAGCTGGATAAACTGGCAAAACATACCAAGGCAATTTAGTATTCATCACAGAAATAGCCAGCAGATATACTCCTGTCCAAACCAACACTAATTTTGACCAGGGAAAATTGCGATTTTCCCAACTAAAATACAGCCCTTGCAGATAAAATAACTGCCACGGCCAAGCTGATTCTAAAATTTCTAAAAGATAATACCAGGGCGGGCCTTTGTGATTGCCCACAGGTTCCCAAATGCGACTGAAAGATTGGCTGACTAAATTAGCGCTGATAAAATCTTGGCCGTAATGCAGCCACTGGGCAAAATACCAAGCAGCTACGGGGAAAGTTCCGATCGCCAATCCGCCCCAAAGATACCCAGAAGTGAGGAGTCGCGGTGTATCCCAAACCAGGAACAAAAAGCCGATCGCCCCCAGCAGCAGCCCCAACATGACGCCTTTCGTCAGGCAAATGAGTCCGAACCCAATCCCTGCCCCCAAAGCGTAGCGCAAGTCGCGGCGCGATCGCAGCAAACACCACACTGCAGCGAGCAAAAAAAACAAAACTGCCCCGTCCAACATCGCCAAACGTCCGTGCCGCACTATCGGTAGCAGCGTCAGATAGACGAGGGCCGAAAAAATCGAGCTCGAACGCTGCGGAAACAACTCCCTCCCAATCGCGTAAAGCAGGGGCACTGAAGCGGCTGTCAGCATCGCCGGTACCAACCTCGCGGTCAATTCGCTGACACCACCGGCGGCAAAACACAGCCCCATCAGCCAGTGTACCAGCGGTGGCTTGTTCAAATAAGGCATTGAGCCGATCGTCGGATACAGCCAATTTAAGTTGCCGCGCCAAATTTCGCGGCTTACCTGCGCTGCAATGCCTTCATCCCAATCCCGCAAAGCCACGCCACCCAGATTCAGCCCGAAAATCAGCACTGCAGCCAACAAAAAAGCCAGCATCCACAGTCTGTCTGTAAAACTGTCATTCCAGCGATTTTTCGGTTTGCTGCCCAGGGATGGAAAGATTTCTGACATAAGTTAAGAGAGTTTTGAGCGTCCCAAACTGAAGGTAAACTTAGATAGCAGGTGCGATTCGTTTAGCCGAAACCTGAAAAGGGGGATGGCTAGCAGCGATGGGGTAAACCTATTAGGTTTAAAGTTCGCACTTTAATCCCCCATCGCCGACAACTTACTATCCATGCAGGTGAGAAAACCTAGTCGATCATCCAGCTAAGAAAACTAAGGGAAAATGGGAAAAATGAAGGTGCAACCAACATCATAACCAAAATCCAAAACAAATCAAGTCCTGACATCATGGTGCGTGATTGAAAGCACACAAAGAACCAGAAATAAAAACTCGTTTCCCTACATGAAGATTGACAACCTTGGTGTAAAGCGGGGGTGAAAGCGGGCAATCGGGATAGCCGAATACCGACACCGCAAGCAAAAATCCTATAACCGAATCATTACGAAAGTAATGAAGTCGTGGGGTAGAAGCGCAAGCTAACAAATTGTCAACATAACCGTCGTAACTTAGTTCCAGAGGATATAAGCTCTCTCAGAGAAATCTGAACTTCTGGGTCAGGAATATCTGACAAGGGTAAGGACTATCAGCATTCTACTACCGAGATAGCGCACCACCTAGAACCCGGCCGGAAATACAAACCCTAACGGATTTAATCAATGGATAGTAGGAACGAAATAATCCTTTTGTATGCTCCTCTTTAAATCAATACTTCGGACTGTTTTGGAACAGGGACGCTCCCCGAGCAGAGCTAAAAAGTCCCTGGGATTTTAACCGAAAATCCCAAAAAAAAGGCACTTTTTACGTTAAGCTCAAAAAACACACGAACTTAAAAAAATGTCTGATGAATATTCGAGAATCTATCTTACAACAAATGTCAGGGATGAGTCAATCCCAAAAAAAGTTTATGGTGACTTTCTTTTCCACCATATTGCTTGTTTATGGCAAGGTGAACTTTACCAATCTGAGCCGTTACAGTTCCTTGAGTGAAAAAACTTATCGTCGTCATTTTTTGAAAAATTTTGATTTCGCATAATTTCATCAATACTTTATCAAGAAAGCCTTGAATTCTGAGCGAACCATTATTGCTGTAATCGCTTGTTCATTTATTAAAAAAAGTTGCAAAAAAACTGAAGGAAAAGCTAGCTTTTATAATGGTGTAGCTGGCAGACCAGAAGCAGGATTAGAAATTTCTGTAATTTCTCTGGTCGAAGAAGTTGAAACTCATTTGTCTTATAGTGTGAGCGTACAACAAACGCCCTGGCGTCTTCCCACAGAACTACCGAAAAATTCCCTCACTGCTCAAGCTCAAAAAAACTCAAAAAAACCGACTAAAAAAAAGGCTTCTCGAAGCTAAACCCTTGAGATAACAAGAGTTGACGACTATGCTCAACATTAAAAAAAAACTGTTTTTTATTGCCAGAATCTGTACGTTACTTGGTAGCTGACGGTTATTATTGTCGCGCTAAGTTCTGGGAGGCTGTACGGGATTCAGATTGAAATTTGATTAGTAAATTACGGTCTGATGCCAACTTGAATTACCTCTATACAGGTGAAAGAAATAAAATAGGCGCCCCTCGTAAATATGACGGAAAAGTAGACTGTAACAACTGGAAAAATTTAATCTTTATTAAATAAATCAAGCCGGGTTAAGCTTTATTCATTAGTAGTATGGAGTGTTTGTTTAAAATATCAAATACGTTGAGCTTGTCTTTCAGAGTTGAACCCAATGGTAAAATTAAAAATCTTTGATTATTCAGCACTGATATCGCTCTAACAGGTGAGCAAATACTTGAGTATTATCAGGCTCGTTTTCAGATTGAGTTGATTTTTCGTGATGCCAAACAATTTACGGGTTGATCCGATTGTCAATCCCGTAGTGGTCAAAGCCTTAATTTTCATTTTAATGCCAGTCTAATTGCTTTAAATTTAGCCAAATATGAAGCTTATAATCGTCATTCATCTCCCGCTCCATTCGTGTTTTCCCTGACCTCTTATAAACGCCGTGAATACAAACTTGCATATACTTTACACCTTTATTGATAAGTTAGATTTAGACCATAATTTAATTTTAAATCACCCTAACCTTCCATCAGTTGTATCCTATGGTACTCTCGCTGCTTAAAAACTGTCCGAAGTATTGCTCAACAAGACTCTTCGGGTGCGCTAGGCGCACCTTACTAGCTCAAAACTCGCAACTCAAAACTCAAAACTACTAACGAGCCCAGTCAGTACCGCGCCACATCGTAAAAAACAAAACACTAGAAATCAGCGCGCCCAGCAGCCACTTAACAGCATTTTTAAATAACCCCAAGCGCTGGCTTGACTGAACCGCAGCGCTTTGCGTCTGCAACCGTTCCTTAGCCGGAGTAATTCTCGAAAGAATTTGCTCTTTCAATTGCTGCGGGTTTTGCGTATCCGTTTGTACCCCCAAACGGGTAAGTTCCCCCGCCAAATTCCTTAAATCTTCAGGAGTACCCTTATTCAGCCGTTCTTCCACCTGCTGCAACTGAGCTAATTGTTGGTTTGCTTGATTAGTAATTTGCTGGTTATTTTGGTTGTTGACGTGGATAGCGCCAAAAATTCCCAAAGGTAGCATTAACAGAAAAACCAGGGCCAGCAGCAGACAGACCCAAGACAAAACCTTCAAAAAAACGTCTTCCAAACGTCTGCGGTCGTACCCTTCTCCAAAAAATATCAGGGCCATTGCCAGTAAAGGAACTGGCACCCGTTCCACTACAGCCCCAATTGTCTGCAATTCCCAGACGCGATTGCCAAAATTTGCTGGTATGAGAACTGCAATCGTATCTAATAAAGACAGAATTAATAGACCGTAGCCAATCCAACGCAGCCTGTAGATAGAAAAACCTTGCTCGCCTTGTACGTCATTCATAAAATAATCAGAATTGTTGTTAAGAAAACTCTCTCTTGACCCCGCCCAAAAACGGATACTTGCTTTCCGACAACAGCCGTGGAGAGTCAAACATTTTAGACTCTTGTTCAAGCTTCCAGATTCACCTGTGGAGTAAATCTCAAATCTCAAATCTCAAATCGACTGGCTCGACTTAAGGTTCTGGAAATCGCGGCTGCCACCACCCATACCAAGAAACCCAAGCATTCTCTAGAATTTTTTGGGCATTTTCTGGAGTTGTTTTATCCAAAGGCACAGACATCTGAGTCCACAAACAGCGCCGGTCTTGAATATTTCCCCTACCCAACAGCCAAAACAGAATGCGGTTCGGCTCCCAATCGCGAGTATTTCGATTGTATCTAAACTGTTGGGAAGTTACTGTAGCAGGGCCGCGAGGATTAATACACGAACTCAAATACAGTCGATTTTGCTGTTGCAAAATTCCGTGAAACCCTGCGCCTTGAGTGCTTGCTAATGCTAGTTTACCAGGAGATGACTTGAGAATAGTATGTCCTTTCATCATACCTTCGACATCTCCTATGGTGTCTACCGCATAGCGCATCTCTATTTCTAGAGCCATGCTATTTTTTTGATATTCATATTTCCTGGCAGCTTTTAATCCTGAACTGTCGCTAATTTCCAGAGGAGCGCTCTTGTTTAGTTTCCAATCGGCTAGAGGCACCGACTCGGGCAACTCAAACGGGGTAACAATATTATTGCTAGTCGATGGATAAAAAAACAATTTTCCGGCAACCAACAAAACCCCTCCCAAAGTAATAGCCAACAGGGAAATTCTAACTGGTTTCCAATAGGTAATAGCCATTAGCAATTCTGTTTTTCCTTATTTTGCGGTTTGTCTTGCAAGATGGCAAACCAGCAGAATAACCCGAAAATAGATACAGCAATCATCGAAAAGATTACTGAACCATTTCCTTCGTGCCAGTATTTAAATGCTTGGGATTGAGATAGCGATACCAGCACTGCCATGAGAGCAACTCGCGCAGCATTCACTACAAATGCAATAATTATTGCCACGAGTGGCACTACAATTTTCTGCCCCGTAGTTGTAGGAAACATCAGCAAGAAAACCAGAGCCATTCCTAACAATTGTAGCATCGCATTCACCCCCGAACAGCCGTGATACACTTCCACGCTGCCATTTTCCAGGATTAGCAAAACCCCTTTCCGCACAACTTCAAATCCTAGATAGTGCAAAATGAATGCTGAAAATTTTGCTGTTAATAGGGCGACATCAACGAATACTCCGATCAATCCGGGAGGAATAGCTGTATAAGCAAGAATTAGAAGTTCCTGCCAATATTGTTTCAGTCCTTTTGTTCCAGAAGCCAGCAATGCTAGGCTGATTCCAGACAAAAAAGGCGTTGCTCTGATAAAAAAGTCGTATCCCGAGATCGATGAACTTTTGATCAATATTAAAGCAATTAACGATGTCCCAAAGAAGCTGGCGAAAACTCCGCTTTCAAAAGTTAAGGATTCGTGCCTTTCCCAAATGAGAAATGCTACGACTCCCCAAAACAGTAACATTGTACCGAACAAGTCAGTGTCGTTTGTTCGGGAAGTCAGAGTTAGGTGTAGGGCGATCAAACCGGAGGCGATGCCTAACAGCCAGTATTTAGGTTCTTGGACGTGCTTGAGCCAGTTTATTTCCGTCATTGCTGCTTTTTGTTTTTACTAAAAGCTTCTAAAATGCTTAATATTGTAACTCTATTAAAATTATCAGCTACAAACACTTGAATTTATGCGTTTGGGGTGATTTTTAACTAAATCTTCACAAAGATTGACAAGGGCGAATGTGTGTGATAATCACCTGCACCTAATTAAATCTGAAGTTAGGCGCTGATACCAAAGAAAACAGGTTTTTTAAGTGCGATCGATCGCACTTAACGAAAGATTTTGGTACCTCAAACCCGGTTTCTGCCCCTAGAGTTTAAATCTAAAGCTTGAAGGCAAGACAGAAACCTTTGGGGACGCACTCTTGAGCTTAAAAACCAGTTTTTTACCGGTTCTGGTTTTTGGTAGCCCGTGCGTCCAGGAGTAGATTAATTAGAGTAGACTTTCCGGTAGTAAGTTTGATATTCCTCCGAAAGCAGGGGTTCCCACCACTCCCGATGGGCTAAGTACCATTCTACAGTCTGCCGCAAACCTTCTTCAACGGTTACTGAGGGAGTCCAACCTAACTCTGTTTTAATTTTGGTGGCATCAATAGCGTAACGCCGATCGTGCCCCGCTCTGTCTTTGACAAATGCAATCAATTGTTCGCAAGGACGGGCGGGCAAATCCTCTGCTAATTCGTCCATTAGCTGGCACAGCATTTTTACTAAATCGAGATTTTTTACCTCGTTGTTGCCGCCAACATTGTAGGTTTCCCCTGGTTGACCGCGGTGAATAACGGCGTCTAAAGCGCGGCAGTGGTCGAGCACGTAGAGCCAATCTCGCACGTTTTGACCGTCGCCGTAAACTGGCAGCGGTTTGCCCAATAGCATATTGATGCACATTAACGGAATGAGCTTTTCTGGGAAGTGATAGGGGCCGTAATTGTTGGAACAGTTGGTGATAATTGTCGGGACGCCGTAGGTGTGGAAATAGGCGCGGGCGAGGTGGTCGCTACCAGCTTTGGAAGCTGAGTAGGGACTGTTGGGCGAGTACGGGGTTGTTTCTGTAAATGCTGGGTCGTCGGGGCCGAGACTGCCGTAAACTTCGTCGGTAGAAACGTGGAGGAAGCGCATTTGTGCTTTGAGAGATGCCTCATCAATTGCTTCAAAATGCTTCCGGAAGGCTTCTAAAAGTGTGAAGGTTCCGACAACGTTTGTTTGAACAAAGGCTGCAGGCCCGATAATTGACCTGTCAACGTGGGATTCTGCAGCAAAGTGGGCGACTGTGTTGATGTTTTCTTCTTTGAGCAAGCTATCGACTAGGGTACGATCGCAAATATCCCCTTGCACAAACCGAAAATTTTCTCCTCCTTCCAAAGTTGCCAGGGTTTGTCTGTTTCCGGCGTAGGTTAAAGCGTCGAGTACGACTACTCGATCGCCCGGATAGCTGCTGCACCAGTGATGCACAAAATTCGAGCCGATAAATCCAGCCCCGCCCGTCACTAACAATCGGCGAGGGGCTCGCTCAATGCCATGATTCCCGCTGTCTGTCATAAAAATAAGAGTTTTTCCAATAACTAAGCCTTTTCAAAAGTAGCCTTAAAAGTAGTTTGTCACCAAGTGTTTGCCAGCCTGTAACTAAATTTTCTACTGTCTCGCCTCAGATTTTCTAATTTGGGCGCGATCGCGCATATTGCTTCACAATACTTCAAACAATTCCGTTCAGTTAGTCAAAACGCTTACAGAGCAACCATTGCAGATTTTTAAGCTGGCAATTTTAAATTTGAATTGCGTCAGGCTATAGTTGATTTTTGCGATCGATCCGCGATTTGGAGGGCGGGCAGAGTTGATACATTTGTAAAGAGCTGTTACCATTAATTTTTTAATTATCCTTTACAATCTCCAGAACACCATGAAGAAGTTTCAAGTGTTAGCTGGCATTGCTTCCGTCGTCGCGATCGCAAGCAGCATCGCCATAGGTGACGCCGCATCTGCTTTCCCCTGTTCCTACAGCAAATCTGGGGCGGCTAAGTCTGGTTCTGCGACAACGATCCTGGGTTCCGGCGGTTCGGAGCGCATGAATCCGTGGAAATCTTACAAAACAGCAGCTCTCGGTTTGCTGGGTTTGGCTGGGCTTGGGGGCGCAGGTGCGGCCTACATGAGCTACCGCGCCGGCAAGCGCGCCTCTGCTGCTTGCGCTGCGATGACCGATAATTTTGAAGTTTTTGAAGAGCCGATCGATCCGATCGCAGATGCAGCCGTTCGCGAACACCTGGAAGTTCCGGCCCTGCTCGATTTGGCGGCGGCCGGTGCTGTAGCTGAGCCAGCAGATGCGGTTGCAGCCGTTCGCGAACACCCGGAAGCTCCAGGCGGCGAGCTGGATTTGCCGGTTTCGCCAGTTGCCGAGTTGAGTTCTGAAATTGCGATCGAACAAGTCCAAAGCGCGATCGTCAAATAGTTATCTCAAACCAAAGTATTCGCTCAAAAAACCTCCAATCTTGCAAGATTGGAGGTTTTTTGAGGTAAAATTATCTGCCCCTACAATTTCCTGTCACGGCGATCGCGAAGCACAGCAAACAATTGACAACAGATGAATCGATAGCACGCAATATCATATTCCGGCCAAGCTCTCGGAGCGCGGAATTAATACTAATTTAAAAAAGTCTGGCTAAAATTCTCAATCTCATACCAATTCTTAAAAGTCGCAGTTCCCAGTCAATCGATTGCGCGATTTTAGATTTTAGATTTTAGATTAAAGAATTGAAGTATTGACCCCACGGATAAATTCGGCGGTTCCTTTATCGGATACAGGTTTTTATTTCTGGACCGATGAATCCGGGGGCTTGTATCCTAGATGCTTGATTGTCAGGACAAGCCAGTGCTGTTTCCCTACTGTATTTGCTCCGATTGAAAACTGCGATAAAATTAGATGACTCAAAGCGAGACAGTACGGTAAGGAGGCGATCGCTCAAAATGCCCTCGATATCAATCTGAGGTTAGACGGCAAGAGTGAAATCGCCTGCTATCATTGGAAATATAGCCCTAGAAATTACAACTACAGGTTATTATGAATGCTTGGCGCGATCGGTTCAATCAATTTACAGGTAAAACTCGACTGGCAGTTTGCCGGGTGTTCGTTCACCTAACAGGCGAAGAAGTTGCACCGCTGTTAGGAGTTCTCAACCGCACCGCCAGACAAGCAATTGATGCCGATGGCGACGTAGCAGTCTTAGGAGAAGGTCTTGTAGAAATTTGCAATCACCTGTTGCAGTACGACAACTACTGGCAAGCAGCAGCCAATGAAGGCGATATTTTTTGGAATGAAGGTGAAGCCGGTGATTATGTGGATGAACTTTTCACTGATTCAGCCGAGCGCTATCTCAGCGAGCCTCAATACAGCACATCTGTTTACGATAAAAATTCCCCCTTGTCTTTGCCGGTAACTAGAAATGTCGTAGTGATGCTGACAGTTGCTTATGAAGGCGAAGTTCCTGCCCTAGAAACAGACCTCGCTGACATCAGCGCGCTGAAAGTCGGTTTAAAAGCAATGATTAATTTAAATTACCAGCAAAGGCTCCGAGCTGTGCAAGTTCACTTTTCTCCCGCACAGTTGGGTGACGAACTTACCAGCGACCAAGTGTTGGTCAATTTCCCCGAACTCATTCCCCTTTAAAAACTAGAAAAATCCCAACCATCGAAGCGGCGAAGAGAATTCGCTCAGACATAAAAACGATGTCCACTGCAAGCGGACGAGCGCAAAAGAGGGAAAATAACACAGGTTTGCAGTGAGGAGGGAATTCCTCAAGCTGGGAATAAATAAGAAATCAAGTCATGACTGCAAGCTGGACTAGCGATAGAATGTAAATCGAGCCGTCCGTCGAGCGTTACCAATTACTTTGATTCAGGACACGCAATTCACAGAACCCGAGCTAGAAGTTGTTTGCTGCTTCCTTTTTCCTGACTAATTACCAATAACTATTTATGATGATGCTGCGAAAACTGACAATTTATTTAATGGCTTTAACTTTGTTGTGGACGGCAACCGCCTGCGGTTCTCCTACCCCACAACCTCCTGTCAATCCGGCTGCAAATACTAATGTTAACACGGTGCGTCCGGCGGCAAACAATAACTTGGCTCAAGGTCAATATCCCGTACAGCAAGCTACCTACAACGATGCGGATGGTGAATACAGTTTAATGTTGCTGAATACTCCCGCCGGCAGTCCCCCAGTTTACCGCACTAGGGATTTGCAAATGGCTCGCTTAACGGATGAAGAAATATCGGCAGGCAAGAAAAGTTATCTAAATCTGGATAACAATAAAGCGGTTTTGCATTTGACAGAAGATTTTAAAATTGAGTACGTTCACAACGTGACTGAAACCGTCACTAACCCTCAAACCGGTCAGCCCCAAACCGTAGTAGTGAGACAGCAATCTGGCTTCTGGGCGCCGTTTGCTGGGGCTATAGCCGGTCAGGCGATCGGCAGTTTGTTATTTAGACCCCAATATTATATGCCGCCAGTCTATCAGCCGGGAATTATGACAGGATATGGCGGCTATGGCAATACTTACAGCCAAGCTGTTAACCAATATCAAACTCGCTACCGAACTCCTCCTCCTGAGGTGAGGAACCGTCAAGTTTTAAGGACGACCGGCCGCTTGCGATCGCCCACGTACAACCAGCCAGTAAGACCCTCAGTACGTCCTAATGGCAATCGATCGACCGGTTCGGGTTACGGTGGCAGCACTTTGAGGCGATCGCCGCAGCCGCGTCAAAATCAATACAAGCGGCAGCCGAGTTTTGGTAGCGGCAGGAATTCTCGTCAACCCAGTCGGACTCGCTCTTTCGGGAGTGGCAGAAGGCGCTGAGTTGAAGATTGTAAAAATCAGCAACTGAGGATCGATAAAAGTTGATTTTATTTATCCTCCAGATTCGACGCCGCCGCAAGTATTGACAGTGAGAACTTTGGAATAGTTGATTTATTTATTTCAGTCACCACCAGACCAAAAAAATATGTGATTTAATTTCTACATTGGTATGTAGGTGACAATATGTCTTCTTCACAACCCCCGTCAGGGGAAAGAAACCGTCTGGGATTGGATGAGTTGATTGCTATCCTGGTGGCCTTCGGCACGATGGGAGCAATTTTATTTTGGGTAACAGGTAAAAATCCGGATCGATTTAATGCCAAAAATTGGCAATTTCCAGCCGTTTTCTCTCTACCTGCTGTTACACCCGCGAGCCCGGGAATATTAACGCCTGTGCCGCCGAATGCGGCTGTGCCATCTCCCGCTACAACCCCCGTTCCCTCAAAACCGGATGTCGCACCTGTGGCACCTTTAGGGCCAGTTGTACCGGCAACTCCTCCGGTGGGTGTAATCGTTGTTCCTCCCAAGCCAATTGTGCCATCGACTCCCGATCCGGCAATTACCAAACCCAAAGCGGCTAAACCAAAAGTTGGGCCCGTTAGATTCTCCGATATTCCTGACAAATATTGGGCGAGTCCGTTCATTCTAGCTTTAGTCGATCGCAAAATCTTTACTGATTTCACCGACAGCAAATTTCAGCCCGACGAACCGATGACGCGGGCCGAACTAGCGCGCTTGATTCAGCGAATGTCCGACGACAAAGAGCCGATCCGAAAACCAATTAATTTTAAAGACGTAAAAGACAAGAGTCCTGTCGCTCCTGCGATCGACCACACCGTCAAAACCGGATATCTTAAAGGATACCCAAACAATGAGTTCCGTCCCGAAAAACAGATTCCGCGTGTCGAAGTAATCGCAGCTTTAGCAAGCGGTTTGAGCCTGAAACCATCAACAAAAGCAACCAAAACTTTACGAGTTTATACAGACAGGGCAAAAGTGCCGAAATGGGCCGTTAACAAAGTAGCATCAGCCACAGAAGCTGGTATTGTTGTCAACCACCCGAATCGCGAACTTTTGCAGCCGAATAAAATAGCAACTCGCGCTGAAGTAGCAGCCATGATTTACCAAGCTATGGCCAAAAAAGGTCAAGTACCTGCTAAGGCTTCAGAGTATGTTGTGAAGCCTTTAAAGTCGTCCAAATAGTATTTTAGGGGCGTTGCTCATCCGCCGCCCCAAAATAACATTTAATCGCTATTGTTTGTAGTCAGGACTCCAGCCCTGACTGCGAAGCAGCTATATTAATCTTGAAACACCATAATGCTGCCCGAATAGCAAGCTACCCAAACCTGATTAGTTTCCGGATCGTAAGTAATCCCGATCGGGCTTGAATTAACCTTCACTGTTTGCAGCACTTTCAGATCGCTCGTCCTAACTTTGCTAACAGTATTCGAGAAATAGTTGACCACATAAAGCAGTTTGCCCTCATCAGAAATTGTCATGCTGCGAGGTGCTTTTCCTGTCGAAACTTTGTCCACCACTTTACCAGTTTTTAGGTCAATTTTTGCCACATTTCCTTCACCGTTCAAAGTGGCATAAAGATACTTTCCGTTGGGATCGATCGTCAAGTGACGCGGCGCATTGCCAATATTCCTCAGCCATTCTACCGAAAAGTCTATGAGATTCACTTTCGCAATATTGGAAGAACCCATGATGGCAACATAGGCATTTTTTGAGTCAGGAGTGACAACAATACCCCGAGGGTATGCACCCAGTTTCACCCGCTTGACTTCGAGATTTTTATTGATATCAACTACGCTCAAATCCCAACTGCACCAATTGCTAGCGAGGGCGAAGCGATTGTCAGGCGAAACAGCATTAAATTTCGGAACTGCACCTACAGGAATTACCTTTTCTATTTTCAAAGTTTGGGTATTGATGCGGTACAGAAAACTTTGGTCGTGTTTTGCTGCTGGAGAGCACCTGTCGGTTCCCGGATTGCTAAACCCCGAACCGTACATTTTGTAGTTGGATACATAGGCATATTTGCCGTCTGTTGAAAAAGCTGCTTCTACGGGAGAGCCTTGATAATTGCCTTTGAATTTAGAAAAACCAAACTTCGATAAGTTTACTGTATCTGGAATAGTCTTGACTAATTTAAAGTTCCTGTCGTAAACTGTGATTGTGTGGCGGTACATCATGTTTTGAGCAAAAAACAAACCCGAACCCGAATAAACTATTGATTTGGGCGAGATGTTACCGTAAATGGTTTTTTTCAATGTCATTTTTCCGAGAGTGTTGTCGGGAGGATTTACTAGCTTTTGTGGCGGTGATTGACTTTCTAGCTCCTCGGAACTTTCTGTTTTAAATGGCGGCAAAGAGGTATCTTGAAATAGAGGTTCTTGGGGCGGATTTTGATTTGTATCTTCGGGTTGGTTTGTGTTTTCTGTGGCTCTAGGAGATGGCGAAGGTCGATCGACATTTGGCGAGATTTTTTCCGCCGCTTCCATGCTTGCGTCTTCTGACTTACCTTTCAGTGCTGACAAGGTTTTAGGGCCGACAATTCCGTCAACTTTCAGGTTGTTGTCTGCTTGAAACTTTTTCACAGCAGCGCGAGTGAGAGAACCGTAAAATCCTGTAGCCTTACCGCCAAAATATCCTGCTGCTTGCAGAGTTTTCTGGAGGTTTGCAACTTCCGGGCCTGAATCGCCTTTTTTGAGGGCGAGTGCGGGATTGACTAAATTTAAAATTGTGAGAGCGATCGTAAAGAAAAGTAAAGGAGTTGAGGCTAAATTCAGGTGCATTTTTGAGTTGGTCGATCGACTTTGACACGCAACCGTTTCCCAAGTTTCAGCTAAATGTAGGTAGGCCAGTCCGTCCATAGTTTTTACCGGGTATTTTTGGTGCTATGATACACCAGTTAATACCCTTTGAGATTTGAGATTTGAGATTTGAGATTGGGAATAACTGATGCAATATGGGTTTGCAGCTTGCCCGCAGTTGCATGCTTTTTTTAAACTTGTATAAAATTGATTAAAAGAAAAATCTTATTATAATCAAACTTAGGGTAAAATATCCGAGCAGCTTTTAGAGCAGTTTTTAAGCGTGCAAGCAAGTAGGAGCGATCGACAATGTGGAGTAGGGAACAAACAACCGCAGAATCAACGACAAAAGAATCCCGCCAGACGGTGCTGGGGGACGGTGACGGGGGAATTTGCCAGCGGGCTTGGGTAGAAATGGATTTATCAGCTTTAACTCACAATGTAAAAGAGCTTAAAAATCTCTTATCTCCCCACACAGAACTGATGGCAGTTGTGAAAGCGGATGCTTACGGACACGGTGCTGTTGCAGTCAGTCAAATAGCATTGCAAGCAGGTGCTAGTTGGCTGGGAGTGGCGACAATTCCCGAAGGAATAGAATTGCGAGAAGCTGGGATAGAAGCGCCGATTTTGCTGTTGGGGTCAACCCATACAGCAGAACAGGTAAAGGCGATCGCCCGATGGCACTTGCAGCCCACTATTTGTACTGCCAAACAAGCCCTAATTTTTTCCGAAGTTCTCGCCACTCTCAACCAATCTTTGCCAGTTCACGCTAAGTTAGATACGGGAATGTCTCGCTTGGGTACGCCCTGGCAAGAAGCAACAGAATTTGTACAATTAGTCAACCGATTGCCCAATTTAAAATTAGCCAGCATTTACTCTCATTTAGCGACAGCAGACAGTCCCGATCCTGCCGTGATGAGAGAGCAGCACCAGCGGTTTAAACGGGCGATCGACCAAATTAAAATAGCAGGAATTAACCCTCCTCGCCTGCACTTGGCAAACTCTGCTGCCGCCCTCGCTGACCGCGATTTGCACTACGATTTAGTACGAGTCGGTTTAGCTACCTACGGTCTTTATCCAGCTCCTCACTTGCAGCCGATCGCCAATTTGAAGCCCGCAATGCAGGTAAAAGCTAGGGTAACGCAGGTGAAAACAATTGAAGCAGGAACAGGCGTCAGTTACGGCTATCAATTTATAGCTCAGCGGCAGACACAGATTGCCGTAATTGGTATCGGCTATGCAGACGGTATTCCGCGCAATCTTTCTAATAAAATGCAGGTTTTAGTTAGGGGTGAATTCGTGCGGCAAGTGGGAGCCGTGACGATGGATCAATTAATGCTGGATGTAACCGATATTCCCGATTTAGAAGTCGGTGAAGTGGTGACTCTGTTGGGAAAAGATGGGGAATATCAAATTACTGCTGACGATTGGGCCGCGACTTTAGGAACTATTTCGTGGGAAATTCTCTGCGGTTTTAAACACCGGTTGCCCCGGGTAGCAGTAAACTATTAACAGTAGTCCGGCAGGGGTTGAAACCCCTGCCTCATAGCAAAAGTCGGTTGAAACCGACTCAAGAGTTTGAAGGATAAAATTATCGACAGTCCGGCAGGGGTTGAAACCCCTGCCTCATAGCAAAAGTCGGTTGAAACCGACTCAAGAGTTTGAAGAAGGATAAAATTATCGACTTTAGTCCTCTTCTAGAGGACTTCCGCTATGAGACAGGGTTTTTAAACCCCTGTCGGACTCTCGGAATAAGCGATAAGACTGAGACTGCAATTTTCAATTTCCCATTCCCAATTACCAATTGATATGACAGTTATTCAGACATTTATACCAATAGCCCAAACCTTGTATTCTCAGCTAAATGTAGAAAGAACACAAGCCTTGGAAGTAGCCCAAGAATTCTCGAAAAAATTCGTAGAATTGGGGTTTAAAATTGTACCTCAACTGCTGTGGGCGATCGGCATTTTGTTGATTACGCGATTTGCGATCGGCTTTGCGGGCCGCGTGACTCGCCGAGCACTGAGTCGCACCGAAGCCACACTGCGGAAATTCTTAGTTCAAGCTGCTGAAATTACGATTTTGGTAGTGGGAGTAGTCGCAGCTTTGAGTCAGTTGGGAATTCAAACTACCAGTGTGGTTGCGGTGGTTGGTGCGGCGGGTTTGGCGATCGGTTTGGCGTGGCAAAATACTTTGTCGCACTTTGCTGCTGGGGTAATGTTGATTAGTTTGCGGCCCTTTGAAGTCGGGGACGGGATTGAAGCTGGCGATGTTAAGGGAGTGGTGGACAGCATCGGGATTTTTTCCACAACCGTGGTGACAGACGATCGCGTAAAAATTATTGTACCGAACAATCAGTTGTTTAACGGTACACTGAAAAATACAACGGCAATGGGAACGAGGCGAGTAGACTTGAAGATTGATATTGGCGATCTGCCGATCCGTCGGACAGTGGCTGAGTTATTAGAAATTGCCCACTCTCACCCCCTGGTTTTGGAGAATCCGCCCCCGACTTGTTTGGTGCTCGAGATTACTCCAGATACAACTATTTTATCTCTCCGGCCTTGGTGCGCGTCGGTGGCCTACGAACAAGTGCGATCGCAAGTTCAAGAACACGTCAAAGAAGCAATGAATGCCTACAAAAATCAAGAACAATAGATATCAAGCTAAAATCTAAAATCCCAAATCGAGTCGAGGTATTTCCCATGAGTCAGTGGTATCCACAGCAAATTTTGCAAGAACCTGGTGTCAGGATCACCGCCACCGAGAAACAAACAATTCTCAGCAAATTTCCGCCTCCAGACGAAAACGGTCAAATCTATGCCGACGGGGTTTTTGAAGGCGGCGGCGTGCGCGGAGTTGCATTTTTAGGAGCACTCAGGTGCTGCAGCGATTTGGGCATCCGGTGGCGAAAATTGGCCGGCACTTCGGCAGGTGCAATTACTGCCGCAGTATTGGCAACCGACTTGTCAATTGATGATTTAGAGGAAATTTTAGGACAGCTCGATTACAGCATATTTTTAACTCAAAAAAACAGTCCTCTAATTTTAAACGGCGACCCCGCCGACGACTTGCAATCTCCTGCTTGGACTCTACTTTTCTTAACAGTTAGCCGTCAGATGGGAGAATATTCGGCGCAACCGTTCCGGCAGTGGCTGGAAGCAATGCTCGGTCGAGGTAACTTGCACACTTTTGCCGATGTCAAACAAATTGTAAAAGAGCGGGAATTAAAAGTAGTAATATCCAACCTCTCTCGCGGTGAAATGTTGGTGCTGCCCGACGACTTACACCGACGCGAATCGACGGATTCCGATCCTTTGTACGAACAGTTGCGACTCAAAAGTGCTGAACATTTTAGCGTGGCTGAAGCGGTTCGGTTGTCGATGAGTATTCCGCTATTTTTTGAACCTGGAAAACTCGGCGATGACTTAATTGTAGATGGCGGAATTTTGAGCAATTTCCCCCTATGGATTTATGACAAACAATCCGTCGGTTCGACTCCTGCGGCGCCGCGCTGGTTTACCTTTGGGTTTCGATTAGTCGATACCGGAATTGAGACTAAAGCTAAGATTGATACTCCGCTGTCGATGCTGGCGGCGATGTTCAGAACGATGATGAAAGCAAGAGACCGCTATCACCAGCGGGAGATGGATAAAGGCAGGGTGATTAATATTGATGTGACTGAAGCTGGGGTGACGACGACCGACTTTAATCTCGATGCCGATCGCAAGGCTCACCTGTACCGCTTGGGGTATTTGTATACTAAGAGGTTCTTTTTGAGTTCCAATTTTAGTTGGGAGAAGCACTTGAAGGCTAGGGGCTTTGGGGAGTAGGTTTCGAGTATCGAGTTGGATCAGAGGCGGATATAGGGTAAAACCTGCCTTTTGCCGGCGGCGAAAAGTATACAGAGTAAGGGATTGAGGAATTTTAAAATTAGGGGTTGGCAAGAAGAAGATGTGTGTGCTATAGTTAGTTACTGTCATCTTGGAGAGGTGGCTGAGTGGTCGAAAGCGGCAGATTGCTAATCTGTTAAGGGTGTTAACATCCTTCGAGGGTTCAAATCCCTCCCTCTCCGTTCTAAAAGCCCAGCTAACAAAATAGAATACCTAGGGTTTGCTGAATAATCGATCGCCCGCAAAGAACAAGTGCGATCGATATCCTCTAGCTCCATTTAAGATGAGTTTTTCTGTATTAATTTGTTTCAAATATAAGTGAAGCTTATTCTCAATCTCAAAACAGGTGTTGTTTGGGCTACTCGACATAAAAACACACAAAAAAACCCGGTACAACCAGGTAGAAAGGTTCATTACTAAAAAAGTAATTGCAATCGCTGTAGAGTTCGTATTACTAAGTTTTGCCATCACTCGGTTCAAGCTAAATCTTCGTTTACCCTGTCCAAATTTTCCTTCGATCGCCTGACGAATTTTCTCATCTTCTCGAGCTTGCTTCTTTTTTGATTTACTGACATCAAGTGGAGGCCTTCCTAAAGTCGGTCCACTAATTCTAATTCCTCTCTCTTTACACCAAGCAAGGTTTTCTCTTGTTCGATAAATGCGGTCGGCATGAACTGACGCCGGATAGTATCCTGTGAATCTATAATAAGCTTCTACTTGCGCTTTTAAGTCCCCTGACTCATTAAAATTATCCCAACTTATTCGGTCTAAAAATACATACCCCTCAAAGCAACTCGCTGACAGTTTTGCTCCAAATTCTACATTTTTTCCTGCTTTTCCTCTGATTATGGGACGGATGTAAGGTTGGCTTAAGCTGACTATTCTATCCGATATGCTCTGTTTATTGTTCTCAAATAACCAGAGCTGTTGCCGATAGACTTCTGTGACTACTAGCAAGGTTTTATATTGCTTTTTCGTCAAACTTGTCAGGGAAGCACCTGAGTTTATTAGCTGTTCAATATGACCGAAGTTTCTTTTGATATATTGCAGTTGTTTTTTAATTCCTTGCCTTCTTTTGTTACGAGAAATTCGTTTTTGTTTGGCTATGAATAAGTAATCTTTTCTGGCTTTTTTGCGGTAGGTTCTGGGTTTTTTGGCAATTTGACCTTTGAGGGATTTATAGAGGATGTCTATAATTTTTTCGGTATGAACTCGGCCTTGATTTAATAGTCCTATGTCGGTGGGATAGCTGATGTCGGCGGGGGCGCAGGTGGCATCTATAATCAGTTTTCCTCGATTTGATGACTCATTTTCTGCGTCCGAATGCTTTTTTTTTTCTGGTGGGCTATCGGTGGTTTCTCGAATTTTTTCAATCGTGCGCTCGTTCACTTTATTGACTAGGTTCGCGCCGATACGTTGGCGAAAGTGAACTAATAGTGATGGGTCAAAGGGCAGTTCATTACTGTATGTTAATTGACCGATAAAGTATTGCAAATAGGGGTTTTCACGAATTTGTTCTACTCTTGGACGATCGCTGATACCCAGTTTTTCTTTGATAATTAATGCCCCCAATGCCATCCGAAAAGATTTGGCTGGCGCACCTTTTTCGCTCGGAAAAATTTTAGCATATTCTGCTTCAAATTCATTCCAAGGTATCAGTTCGGCCATTTTTACCCAACGGTTGTCCGCTGACAACTTGCCCCCGAAGGGTAGTTCAAACTCGGATGGGGGACTTTGAGCTTGCTCAACTTTTCGATACACTTTTGTAGATGGTGATGCACGGGTTTTGACCCATTTTACCAGTCAATCTTGCACTTTTCACTCGCTCGCACGCTCTCGATCGCTTTCGCTACGTAACGTGCGATCGATTATTCAGCAAACCCTACCTAGAGCCCCGATTTCTTCAAGAAGTCGGGGCTCTAGAAGCGATCGCGTTTTACCTTAGTTTTGTTACTAAAACCATTACAAACCAGAAATTTTCAAGAATTCATTTTGGAAGCAACGATGAGTATCTGAATCGAAACAAACAAAAAGAATAGATCCGATCGCACTAGATGTTAAAAGAAAGCGACTGGTTTGCTCAAAAGCAATTTCCGCCGCACGCTCGGGTGGAAAACCCATTGCTCCCGTTCCAATAGCTGGAAAAGCCATACTCCGAAGTGAATGCTGTACAGCTAATTCCCAACAACTCCAGTAACATTCTGCTAATAGCTCTTCCTCTCCCTGAGAGCCACCGCGCCAAAGGGGACAAACCGTATGAATAACCCACGGTGTGGGCAAATTATAGCCAGGAGTAATTTTCGCCTCCCCTTCCTCACAACCACCTATACGGCGACATTCTTCTAGAAGTTCTGGTCCTGCTGCTTGGTGAATTGCGCTGGATATGGCACCAGAGTTGGATAGGTAGCGATCGCACGAGTTAACGATCGCATCTACTCCTAAATTTTCAGTAATATTCCCCAATACAGGGCCTTTGCGATAGGCGTATAAAAGGCTGACATGACCGCTACTGCGAGTAGTAGTAGTACGGCTGTAGCTTTGATGAGTTGACGTTTTGCGATATGTGTTATAATCTCGCTGTTTGAGTTGTAGTTCTAAGTCGGCGATTGCCTCCGCTTCTGGCGCACTCATGGGCAGATCGGGATTATTGAGCAACTGCTGTTTTGTCTCCTGCAATAGTTGGCTGGCGCGATCGTAATTCCCTCCATCTACCAGTCTGACGGCTTCTTTTTTGGCGCGTGCTGTCATCATTAAAATCGCTTGCTGTCGTACCTCAGAGTTGAAGGGAAATTCCTCTAATTGTGCAGCACTGACGACGGGTAAGCGCAAGGAAACGCGGATTTTTTGCTCCTGTGGTTGTTCGGGGTCGTTCCAACTGAGGCGAAAATAACATAAATCTACTTCCTCTGTCATGGCTGGCACTTTCAGCCGCACCACTACATCAACTGGATTACTAATTACTAAATTAGGTAAGCGAAATCGACCATTTGGGGTGACATCTAGCTGATTGAGTACCTCAACCATTTCTACTCCAGCTTGTGGCTCAATTCCCAAGGTGACATTTGTGCCAAGTGTCGCCATTAAGCCCTGTAATTCTTGTTGAAAAATACTGGGCAATTGTTCGGGAGATTGAATGTAATAATAATTGCCATCCCCACTCCGCGCCATTGCTTCTAGCAAGTCTTCGTTGTAATCATTACCAATTCCCATTGTGGTAGTGCTGACACCTCGTTTGGTTAAACCGTTCACATCGGAGGCAATTACATCGGGATTTGTTTCACCGACATTGGCTAGTCCATCTGATAAGAGAATGACTCGATTTAAGTGTTCTGGATTGAGGTGTTGGCTAACTTGAATTCCTCCTTGCATCCATCCGGCGTGCAGTGCCGTACTGCCTCTGGCCTGAATTTTTTGAATTTGCTGCAAAAAGGGGGATTTATGAGTAGCAAGGGTGCTAGGGACTAGGGTTTCTATCTGGTTATCGTAAATTGTGATACTAACGCGATCGCTTGGCAACAACTGTTCGATTGCGTAACTAGCTGCTTGCCGTGCGTATTCAATTTTTTGTCCGCCCATAGAACCAGAGCGATCAATTACTAAACCTAAATTAAGCTGCGGTCGCTCAATTGTTTTTTCCGGTGCTGGGGGCGTAATTCTGACTAAAACATCTAGAGTCGTTGAGCGTTCGGAACAAACGGCAGCACGTAGAGGGATAAGCTGTATGTCCATATTTGACCTCTTTTATATCACGCTATTTAAATGATACAGTAGAGTACAGGTGAATAGAGTACGCTTTAATCCCAAGCACTTACGAAAGTGTTTTAGAAACTGCTGCCACTGTACTCCATAAACCTGCAGCCTGCTGTATCTTTAAGCTCCTAATTTGGGGCTGGCATAAGAGCAGGCTCCACAAAAAATTTAAGTTTTGTCAATTTACAAGTTAAAGTTTAATTAAGCACTTTCATCGCTTCGACAACTTCCCGCGAGATAAAAGGTAAAATCTCTTCATTCTTGCTATTCTCTTTCCCCTCGGTAAATACAACCAACAAATACGGCCGCAAGCCCGATATTTCAATATAAGCAGCATCGTGACGCACTTGACTTGTCAGTCCCGCTTTTGACCACAATTTTGCTGATTCTGGCAATCCACCGCCTAAAAAACCCGTTACTTGATTTTCGGGATCTGCCTCTAATTCTGCTGGGTCTAAACTGCGTTTCATTAAACCCATCATTTCTTGCGATGCTTTGGCAGAAACAGCTACGCCGCCGATTATACTGTGCAGCAAACGCGCCGCTGCATTTGTGGTCAGCATATTTCTATTTTCCATTAATTCTCCCAGAACTGCTCGCTCGCGACCGTAGGGGCCGTCACACCAGGTTTTTTGATTGACGTTAATATTTTGTAATTCCGGCCAATCTAATGATTGAAAGTAACGGTTGACGATGTTTCGCTGCTGTTTCCAAGTTTCAAAGGGGCCTGGTGATAATTCTGGGCCGCTGGTAGTGCCGGTGAGGGCATCTACTACTAAACTGGTGGCGTCGTTGCTAGAATCAACTATCATATCTCGGACGGCGCGTTCTAATTCTGGCGATGTTTGAATCATGCCTTTTTGTGCCCATTCCCAGATGGCAACGAGGTAGAATAATTTGACGATGCTGGCGGGATAAATTCGTTCGGAAGCTCTGGCGCTAAAACCTCGCGGTTGATATTTCCAAAATTCTTCTGGGCTCAGGGCGCCGCCTGTATTGACTCGCACCGGGGGATCGTAGACTATCCAGGTAATCGCTGTACGATCGCCACTTAATCCTGTAAATTCTGACAATGCGGAGTCTATAATGCTACTGCCGAGGGTTTCTAATTGTTCGTCTTTGTGAAAAAATGTCATGGTTAATGGCTGACAGTTAACGGTTAACGGCTAGCAGCTAATGGCAATCTATCGTTAAATGCGAACAATTAACAGTAAACAATTAGCAATTAGCAATGGCCAATTATCAATTATCTGATGTTGTGGAGTACCGGGTCCGATCGCACATAAATATTTACGATTCCCCAAAGTGCGATCGATTGGCAACTCAAGCAGCCATGGGGCGACATTTGCGCGTCGTTGACCCCCCCCCGATCGAGGGGATGACAAATGGTATAGACTCGGTTGTTCAGGGGGATACAACGGCTGTGATGGTGCGGCTGTGCGAAGATGATTATCCGGGATGGCTGGATCTTCGAGATGTTGAGTTGCTTGATGTGGCAGAAACAGTGTATCATCCTCTGGTGATTTCTGAGGAGGAAGTTAGGGAAAAATTACCAATTGTAATTACTTTTGCTCGCGAGGCTATGAACCAATCCAATTATTATCTTTGGGGCGGTACAGTCGGCCCGAATTATGATTGTTCTGGCTTGATGCAAGCGGCTTTTCTGGCTGCGGGCATCTGGTTGCCTAGAGATGCTTATCAGCAGGAAGCTTTTACTAAACCTATTAGTATTACTGATTTAGAACCGGGGGATTTAGTATTTTTTGGTACGCCGGAAAAAGCCACTCATGTAGGATTGTATCTCGGAGATAATCGCTACATTCACAGTTCTGGACAAGTACAAGGTCGCAACGGTATCGGTATCGATGTTTTGTCGGAGGATGGGGATCTAGTCAGTCAAGCTTATTACCAGCAATTGCGGGGATGTGGTAAAGTTGTGGCAAGTTATCTACCTAGTTAGTTGTTAACTAAGGACTAATGACCAATGACTAACGATTACTGATGTTATCGAATAAATAAATGGACGCTGCATTATTTTTGGAAAAATTGGCTGCACAGCAGGCTGGCGATGAGGTTGTTCTCGACGTTTCGGTGGTGGTGCCGGTGTATAATGAGGTGGAAAGTTTGCCTCATTTGATTGAGGCGATCGCCTCTTCTATCCAACCATCTGGACTCAGTTATCAAATTATTTGTGTAGATGACGGTTCTAAGGACGGTTCTGCTGAACTTCTCCAGCAGTTAGCCAGCAGTCGCGATGACCTTTGTGCTGTAATTTTGCGCCGCAATTACGGACAAACTGCTGCCATGTCCGCAGGTTTCGATCGCGCTCGCGGTCGTGCTATTGTTACCCTAGACGGCGATTTGCAAAATGACCCGGCTGATATTCCGCTGTTGTTGGCAAAGTTAGATGAAGGCTACGATTTAGTGAGTGGTTGGCGGAAAAATAGGCAGGATAATACTATTAGTCGGTTGATTCCTTCTAAAATTGCTAACTGGTTAATTGGTCGCGTTACAGGCGTAACTTTGCACGACTACGGCTGTTCTTTGAAAGCTTATAAATCCGAGTTGGTAGCCGACTTGAATCTCTATGGGGAATTGCACCGATTTTTGCCTGCGTTGGCGTTTATTGAAGGCGCGAGAATTGCAGAACTGCCAGTGCGGCACCACGCCCGCCGTTTCGGTCAAAGTAAGTACGGAATTTGGCGGACTTTTCGGGTGTTGATGGATTTGCTGACTATTTCTTTTATGAAAAAGTTCCTGACTCGACCGATGCACGTTTTTGGACTTTTGGGACTGAGTTCTATGACGTTGGGAACGGTTTTAGGAATTTATTTGTCTTTTCTGAAATTGGCTTTTGGTGAAAGTATTGGGAACCGTCCTTTGCTGATTTTGGCTGTGGTTTTGCTGTTAACTGGCGTGCAGTTATTTTGTTTTGGTTTGCTGGCGGAAGTGATGATGCGGACTTATCACGAGTCGCAGGGAAAACCTATTTATCGGGTGCGCGAGGTATTTGGTTCTAAATAAGGGGTCGATCCCAATTATACTCGGTGATAACAAGAGGAAAAGTTTTGAGTTTTAAGTTAAATAATTTAAAACTCAAAACTCAAAACTACTTCCTAATCTTCAATTCTCCCATCTAAAATCTAAAATCTAAAATCTAAAATTGATTGACTTTTTGAGCTTGTCGGAGAGATGTAATGGTTGCGATCGCGTGTTCGGCGACTGCATCTATTTCTGCTTCGGTATTGAACCGACCAATGCCAAACCGAATAGAAGCGTAAGCTAATTTGTCCGATCGCCCGATCGCTGCTAAAACATGAGATGGAGATATTTTCGCCGAAGTGCAAGCAGATCCCGAAGAAACTGCCGCCGCCGGTTGCAAACCCAACATCAACGCTTGACCGTCAACGCCGCCTACACTAATATTCAGATTCCCCGGCAATCTCTTCGTAGCGTGACCGTTGAGAACAACGTCGCCCAATTTACTCAAATTTTCCCACAAACGCTGCCGCAAATTAACAACTCGTTCTGTTTCCGACGGCATTTCTGCAATTGCCAATTCCACTGCTTTGGCAAACCCAACTATTTGCGGTGGGTAGAGAGTTCCCGATCGCATTCCCCGTTCGTGGCCTCCTCCGTGCATTTGCGGCGCTAGCTGCACTCTCGGTTTGTTGCGGCGCACGTACAGAGCACCGATGCCTTTTGGCCCGTAAATTTTGTGGGCTGTCAAGGACATTAGATCGATATTCATCTCCTGTACGTCGAGGGGAATTTTGCCGATCGCCTGTGCGGCATCTGTGTGAAAAAGAATGTCATTTCCGCGACAAATTGCTGCTATTTCTGCGATCGGCTGGATGACGCCAATTTCGTTGTTAGCCGTCATCACTGAAACTAAAATAGTCTCTGCGCGAATCGCTTTGATCAAATCGCCTATATCAATCAGCCCGTCGCTTTTCACCGGTAAAACAGTAATGTCAAACCCCAATTTTTGCAAATAGGTACAGGGGTCAAGAATTGCATTGTGTTCGGTTTTTACTGTGATAATGTGCTTTCCTTTACTAAAATAAGCTTCAGCGATGCCTTTAATCGCTAAGTTATTTGCCTCTGTTGCACCGCTGGTAAAAACAATTTCTTCTGGGGAGGCATTGATAGCATCTGCTAAAATTTGTCGTGACTGTTTTACCGCTGCTTCTGCTTCCCAGCCGTAGACGTGGTTGATACTGGCTGCGTTGCCGAATTGTTCGGTGAAATACGGCAGCATCGCATCAAGCACCCGTTTGTCTACGGGAGTTGTGGCGTGGTTGTCGAGGTATATAGGACGTGCGGACATAGTGCAGTTTTGGTTGAAAAAAATGTTAGGTTTATTGTAGACGAGCCCCTTGTTCTACAACAAAACTTTATAATTAACAAATATTTGTAAAGATTTATGCGAGCTGACATTCAGGGATTAGAAATTACTGTCGGTGAGCTCAAGCACCTCAGCGGCGCGGGGCCCGATCGCGTATACCGGCCGGCGAGTGCTACTAAGTTTGCCCGCGAAGTTCTCAAAACAGTCGGTTTAATTGTTTTGGTTCTCATCAGTTGTTGGCTGCTGGTTGCGATATTTCCTAGGGCGTATGTGTTGTGGCTAGCACTCCACCTCGCTGCGATCGCCGGTTTAATCTTTGAGGATGTGTGGAAAATTCAGTGCAGCCGCCAAAACCAACATTTAATCAATCTTTTTGATGATGTCGATCGCTATAACGGTATAATCAAAGCGATTGAAATTAATGACAAGATAGAAGATGCCGGCAATGTGGAAGTCAAAATCGGCGATCGCGCCAAAGTCATTCAAGCCTTGCAGCTAATCAGAGACGATTTAGTTCGAGCTTTGAAAACCGAGAGAATTCTCAGGGAAAACAAAAAATTTGTCGCTACTAACTCCGAATTGTTTGCCAATAATTTGAGAACTTTGAATGCTTTACAAATTAGCGATAGATCGAGCCAGCCGGGGAGATTGCTCAACGAAGCTTTGCAGCTAGCTATCGGAGTTCAAGCAGAAATGAAAAAGTTGCAAGACCGAAACGCAGCTAATTAAAAAAATGGAAAATATTACTAGGGTGCGCCGGGCCGCGCACCTTATTTTGTAGCAACGCCCACCTTACTGAAGCGCTCCAACTAAAACACATTTTAAAATTTATGAGTTGTGAGAATTGTTAAGAAATATCATCTAGCAACCGCGCCAGAGGTTGAGGACGTTCTTAATAGCCAAAACCCTTGCTGTTACTGCTTTTTCCTGATTGATTCTTCCTGCTTCCTGCTGCTATAATTGTAAATTTTTACCTGTTAGGTAACAGGTAAGGATATCTTGGAAAGGAGACGTTAACAACCAGGTCAGTATGTCTTCTGTCAAACCCAAGATTATAGTTCTCGACGACGATCCCACAGGTTCTCAAACCGTGCACAGTTGCTTGCTGCTGACACGTTGGGACGAAGAAACCCTGCGTTTGGGGCTGCGGGACAAGTGCCCGATTTTCTTCATACTGACAAATACTCGATCGCTAACTCCGGAAAAAGCAGCCTCCGTCACCCGCGAAGTGTGCCAAAATCTAAAAAGGGCGATCGCCAGCGAAGAAATCGAAGATTTCCTAATAGTTAGCCGTTCCGATTCTACCCTGCGCGGCCACTATCCGATCGAAACCGACGCGATCGCCGAAGAACTCGGCCCCTTCGACGCCCATTTTCTAATTCCCGCCTTTTTTGAAGGAGGCAGAATTACCCGCCACAGCGTGCACTACCTAATAGTTAACAGCGTCCCGACACCCGTACACGAAACCGAATTTGCCAAAGATTCAGTCTTCGGGTACAGTCACAGTTACCTGCCAGACTATGTAGAAGAAAAAACCAAAGGTCGCATCCCCGCTGATGCAGTCGATCGCATTTTACTCGCAGACATCCGCTACGGAAGTTTAGATCGACTGATGGAGATGGAAGACAACCAATGTGTAGTTGTTGACGGTCAAAGCCAAGGCGATTTAGACACATTTGCCAAACACATTCTCAATGCAGTCAGTCAAGGCAAAAAGTTTTTATTTCGCAGCGCGGCGAGTATTTTGACATCCTTAGCTGACCTCGGCCCGCAGCCAGTAGCAGCCGACGAAATGGCAAAATACGTGAGGGATGGCAAACCGGGTGCAGTAATAGTTGGTTCCCACGTTAAGAAAACTACTGAACAATTGGAGCGCTTGTTAAAAGAACCCAATACAGTTAGCATTGAAATAGATGTATCTCACTTGTTAGAAGATTCACCCGAGTATCGCACCCAAATGCTCGATGAAATTCTCGAAAAAGCCCGCACTGCTCATGCCGATGGTAAAACGCCTGTAATTTATACCAGCCGCCAGGAACTACAATTTGAAAATGCAGAAATTAGGTTAAAATTTGGAGAGGCTGTTTCTGCTTTATTGATGGATATCGTGCGGGGACTGCCTGCCGAGATCGGGTTTTTAATTAGCAAGGGCGGCATTACTTCTAATGATGTTTTGAGTACAGGTTTGTCGCTAAAAAGTGTCAGGCAAATCGGTCAAATTATCGCAGGTTGTTCTGTGGTCAAAACCGAGGATAATCATCCTCTATTTCCCAATTTACCAGTGGTTTTGTTTCCGGGAAATGTGGGCGATAGCCATGCTTTGGCTACGGTTTACAAGCGGCTGAGCAAGTAGCATAGCTCGTTGAATCGGAGATTAACCCAGATGAATTTAGCTTCTAGTTAGGGAGGAGAATGTTCATCTGCGGTTGGTCGATGGGTTTCAATGCTCGATCGAACTTTATGGCCATTGCCACTGCACCGCAACTTCAAAAAAAAATCTCTAGTCTACTTTTACCTTGCCAAATCCCCCCAAATATGATATGATAGAGAGTCTGTCTGTAAGTTAAGCCGATCGACAAAGTTGAAAATCGCGTCATCCTCAGTCACTCTCAAAAAAATTAGATTTCTCAAAAAATAGTTACGTCAGAACTCTACATATAGGGCAAACAGCACCAGAGCTACTGCTATCAGTAGCGTTTCCAGCTTGTATCAGCCTAAATTTTAAAATTAAGTAGAAATTTGCACCTCGTAATTTTTAGCTCAAAGGATTAGCATATAAGGGTGACAGAACATTATCATCCCCTAAACTCATTAAAAAGTGGCCATTGGTTCAAGCTGATTTGTGGGGCGAGCTTTCAACACCTGCCTGCTGTACGAAATCTCACCTTGGCTTACACCTTAGCAGGCGCTGACTGTATCGATGTCGCGGCAGATCCCGCCGCCGTCACCGCAGCGAAAGAAGCCCTACAAGTGGCCAGCGAATTACAGGCAAGAACTCACAACCGCAGGTTTGGCGGCAAAGGGTTGCCGTTGCTGATGGTGAGTTTAAATGATGGGGAAGACCCGCATTTTCGCAAAGCCGAATTCAACCCAGCCGATTGTCCGGCGGACTGCTGGCGGCCGTGCGAAAAAATATGTCCAGCCGAAGCAATAGTTTTTCAGAGTGCTGGCAGTGGTTTTTCCGGGGTGATAGACCAGCAGTGCTATGGCTGCGGTCGCTGTCTGCCGATTTGTCCGAGCCAACTAATTTATACTCGTTCTTACGTGTCTGCTCCCGCCGCGATCGCGCCTTTAATCTTGCAATCCGGTGCGGACGCCCTAGAAATCCACACGCAAGTAGGCAGAGAGGCAGATTTTGGGCGACTTTGGTCGAGCATAGCTCCCTGGGTCGATCGACTCAAGGTAATAGCAATTAGTTGCCCCGATGGAGACGGTTTGATTGATTATTTGCGGACACTCTATCAAATAATTTCCCCCCTTCCTTGTCCCCTAATTTGGCAAACCGACGGTAGGCCGATGAGCGGAGATATCGGAAAAGGAACTGCTAGAGCCGCGGTCAAACTCGGTCAAAAAGTTTTAGCTGCCCAGTTGCCGGGATACGTGCAACTTGCAGGCGGCACTAATGCTCACACTGTCAGCAAGCTGAGAGCCGACGGACTGCTGTTGGATGGCGGGAAAAATTTGTCAGTTCCCCCTGTCCCGTACATTGCAGGTGTAGCTTACGGCAGCTATGCCAGGGTTTTGCTGTCGCCAATTTTAGAACAATTAGAAACAATGCAGACCGATCGAGCCTATGCCGTTCCGGTGGCACTCGCGCGGCCAGCAGCCGGAGTTCAAACATCTCGGCTACCTCAGCTCGAAGCAGTCCCAGAACTTCTCTCGGAGGCCGTGAGTTTAGCTCGTTCTCTAGTTTCCCAGCTCAAAGAATTTTAGTCAGCAGTCAGTAGTCAGCAGTCAGTAGTCAGTAGTTAGTGGTTAGTGGTTAGTAGTTAATTCCAACAACAAATAACAACGGACAACTGGCAACGGACAACTGTTAACTGACAACTGTTAACTGTTAACTGACAACTGACTAAAAAGTTGAAAACGTCACCGAACACATCGAGGCGAATGCAGATTACAGACGACCTCAACAGATTATTAGACATCGTATCAGATGAGATCCGGCAGCCTTTAGAGCAGCACCCGCAGCGCAACAATCTCATTGAGATTGTCATGGATTTGGGCCGCCGACCAGAAGCTCGTTTTCCATCCTCGGCCGAACATCTTTCCCAAACGCCGATTACCAAAGCAGACCTCAACTATTGCATCGAGCGAGTCGGCCACTTCGGTGGCGACAACCGAGCCGGTATCGAGCAAACCCTGCACCGAATTAGCGCCCTTCGCAACCGCAGCGGCGAGATTATCGGCCTGACTTTGAGAGTGGGCCGCGCTGTGTTTGGGACGATCGGCATTATCCGCGATTTGGTGGAAACCGGTCAGTCAATTTTGATGCTCGGCCGCCCCGGAGTCGGCAAAACCACGGCCCTGCGGGAAATTGCCCGCGTGCTCGCCGATGACTTGGAAAAACGGGTGGTAATTATCGACACCTCCAACGAAATCGCCGGAGATGGAGATATCCCGCACCCGGCGATCGGCAGAGCTCGCAGAATGCAAGTTTCCCGTCCCGAACTCCAGCACCAAGTCATGATCGAAGCAGTGGAAAACCATATGCCCGAAGTGATCGTGATTGACGAAATCGGCACGGAACTCGAAGCTTTGGCGGCTCGGACGATCGCCGAAAGGGGCGTGCAGTTGGTCGGTACCGCCCACGGGAACCGGCTCGAAAACTTGATGAAAAACCCGACTCTGGCAGATTTAATTGGGGGCATCCAAGCGGTGACGCTGGGAGATGACGAAGCAAGGCGCCGCGGTTCTCAAAAGACGGTTTTGGAGCGCAAATCACCGCCAACTTTTGAAATAGCCGTCGAAATGCTGGAACGCCAGCGCTGGGTAATCCACGAGCGAGTTGCAGATTCGATCGACACTCTGCTGCGGGGACGCGAACCGAACCAGCAAATCAGAAGCGTCAGCGAGACAGGAGAGGTAATTATCGAGCGGGAGTCTGCCGCTCCGCCCGCCCGGTTTCCGGGGATGGCATCTTCTGGCAGCACGGCTGCTGTATCGGCAATCCGACCCGTCACACCGCTCTCTGGGTGGCGGAGTGCTGGCAAAATGGTGCCGATGCCCGCTCCCAGCCAGAACTTCGCTGCTAAAAGCGCGCCGGTTGCTGAGACTCGGTATTTCGAGCAACTGCTCGAAGAATCCCTGTCCGTCGAGCCGGTACCTAAGCCGGGACGTTTTTCCCAGAATGTCGGCCCTAACGGCGAAGATTTGCCCCTCCACGTTTATCCTTACGGCATAGCTCGCCACCAGCTCGAACAGGTGATTTCGACGCTGAACCTGCCGGTGCTGCTGACGAAGGATATTGAGAGTGCTGACGTGGTTTTGGCTTTGCGATCGAACGTTCGGAACCAGTCGAAATTGAGGCACTTGGCCAAAACTCGCCAAGTTCCCCTGCACACAATTAAAGCCGGCACTATTCCCCACGTAGCGAGAGCTTTGCGGCGCCTGTTGGACATGGATGACCCGGGCACCCCGGAAGTGGCAGACCTCGCCTTATTCTCCCGCAGCGGTTCTTCTGACGAGCTCGAAGCTCTCGAAGAAACGCGCTTAGCAGTCGAGCAAATTGTCATTCCCAAGGGACAGCCGGTGGAACTCCTGCCTCGTTCTCCCAACGTCCGCAAAATGCAGCACGAACTTGTGGAACACTATCACCTGAAATCCCACAGTTTTGGGGAAGAACCCAATCGCCGCTTGCGGATATATCCAGCTTAAAGTTGGAGAGTAGTGCCTTTGAAGGCAGAAGGTAGAAAGCAGAAGGGATAATTTTTTCCTGGCTTCTGTCTTTTACCTTTTGCCTTTTTCCTTTAAGTCGCTGGCAAGTTTCTGATATTATGATGTGGTGTGACAGTGTTCTTGTTAATGCGATCGGCTAAATTCCCAATTTCTAATTTCCAATTCCCCAATTTCCCATCACCAATACTTCGACTACACGAGCTTACAACTTCCCCAATTCCCAATAGTTCGGCTACGTACTTCCCTTCGGCTCCCTTCGGCTTCGCGAACGGACGAGCCGCAGCCTAGGAGCTATCCTCAGCACAAACTCAGCACCAGCTCGGTAAAAGTTGCCACTTCCAAAATTATTAAATTAATCTACCTTAGTGGACATGAATGATTCCATAGTTCAGCTATTTATCAACTTAATTACTGCGGAAATTGGTGTGCGAATTAGAACCCAAGACAGAGCGGGTTTGTCTCATAAAATCATGACTCGGATGAGAGAGAAAAAAATCTCCGAACCCGAAAAATATTATAAACTTTTAACTGCCAAAACTTTTGAAAGTCAAACTGAATGGGCAGAATTAGTATTGCTATTAACAACAATTGAAAGTTATTTTATGCGAGATAAAGGACAGTTTGCTCTATTAAAACGAGTAATTTTTCCTGAATTGATAGAGCAGAAAAGAAACTTGCACAAGACCTTGGGAATGCAGCCGACACTGCGAATCTGGAGTGCGGGCTGCTCCACCGGTGAAGAACCTTATTCTTTAGCTATTGTTTTAAAAGAGTTGATTCCCGATTGGGATCTATGGAAAATATTAATTTTAGGTACAGATATCAATGAAAAAGTAATCAAAAAAGCGCCGCAGGGAGTTTACAGTCATTGGTCGTTTCGCTTGGTCGAACCGCAGATACAAAAGCAGTATTTTCATCAGAGGCAAAATGATTGGGAAATTAATCTAGAATTGCGCCAAAGTGTCAACTTTAGCTGTTTAAATTTAATTAAAGATGAGTTTCCCAATATTTACCAAAATATTTATAACATAGACTTAATTTTGTGTAGAAACGTTTTTGTGTATTTTGAACATAAATATATTTCACTGGTACTGAAAAAATTTTCCAAGACCCTGAGACCTGGAGGATATTTAATGACCGGTCACGCTGAAGTTTACGGTCAAATTATGAACGAGTTTGAACCCAAGATTTTCCCGGAGTCGGTGGTGTATCAGCGTCGGGATGCAGTACCGGAGGAAGGGTGTCAAATAGAGTCTAGGGTTGCGACGGTAGGGGAAGCCAACTCGGCTTTTCGGGAATTCGCGAAAGCAGATACTATGGGCGATGAGAGTGGTGAGTTGCTAACAGGGGAAACGATGCCACCTAGTTTTACTACTAACAGCAATTTTCCAGAGATAGAGATGCCACCCGTATTAAAAATAAGTAATCCGCTGGGAAAGATGCAGGGATCGCGCTATCTGGAGGACGGCTTGCCGAACAAGGCAGTGTCAGTTACACAAAAAATAGCAGAAAATACTCAAAATAAAACGCCTCAAATGCTAATTTTAGAGGCTAAAAAATCTTTTAAAAATAAAAATTATGCTGAGGCAATCAACAAGGCACAAGAGGTAATAGACTTGCAGGGCCATAATTTTGATGCTTATTTTTTAATCGCTCAAGTTCAGGCAAATGCCGGCAATTATTCTCAGGCAATAGAATACTGTAATCGAGCTAGAAAAGTAGAGCCTGGATCGGTATATACTGATTATTTACAAGCTCAAATTGCTGAAGAACAGGGGCAATTGGAAACAGCCAAGAGTTTATTAAAGAGGACTATTTATATGTGTCCATCTTTTGTGGCAGCTTATATAGAACTAGGGAATATATACAATAAAGAAGGTCAAGTAAAAAGAGCTATTAAAATGTACAATTCATCTTGTGAAATCCTGAAATCACTACCGCCAAACACTCCCATAGATTCACAGGGGAAAATGACAGCGAGTCAAGTGCTGATGAATGTTAAAAAAAAATTGTTAAACTTATACAGTAAAGAAACTGTACGCTAAAATATGGAAACTAAACCGTATCTTATCTTTGAACAGAACGGTTTTCTCTGCGGTATAGAAGCCTGCTATGTTCGGGAAATTTTCTTTCTGCCGGAGTTGACAGCAATTGCAGAAGCACCTCAAGATATTGTTGGGGCGATCGACCTTCGGGGCGAAATTCTGCCCGTGATGGATCTGAATCTCCGTTTTGGATACGTTTGGCAAGAGTATTCTGTGACAGATAGTACGATCGTCATAGAGTGGCAAGAATCGAAAGTCGGTATAATTGTCAATCAAGTTCGCGAAGTTAAGGAACTCTCAGAAGATGCCATCACTCCGCAGCTATCTTACGGGCGAAAGAATTCAGAAGCATCTCATCATTTTGTAGCTGGACTGGCCCGCTGCGAAGCCGATATTATCATGCTGCTGAATCTCGATCGCTTAATTCGATATTCTCCCGAAAAGCCAGAGGAAAGCTGGCCTGTTTCTCCAAACAATGTAGGTAGTCAAGCAGCAGCAGGTGAGGCAGAGACGGAAAATTTACACTGGGAAATCAATGCAAAATTGTCAGGAAAAAATTATAAAAATTTGACCGATCGTCACGTTTTTTGCCCGCAGGCTACCCCGGAAGAAAAAGCAATTTTTCAATCGCGCGCTAATCATTTGAGGCGGCGAAGCGAGGGTGAAAACGATGCTGCAATTAATATGTCCCTCGCGGTGTTTGTTTTGAATGGCGAATACTTTGGTATTCATTTAGATCTAGTCCGCGAATTTACGGATATTAGCCAAGTAACTCCGGTTCCTTGCACTCCAGATCGCATAGTGGGAAATATAAATTTACGGGGAGAAATTGTGACGCTAATTGATATTCGCAGTGTTTTAAATATGTCTTTAAATATTTCGGATGCTGCAAATTATCTCTCTAAGGCGATCGTTGTTGAAGTGGCGGATTTGGTCGCTGGTATAGTTGTTGACGAAATATTAGATATTATATACTTAAATGTGTCGGAAATTGCGGCTGTTCCGGCAGCACTGCATTCTGCAAACCGCGAATATCTACGGGGGACAGCTATTTACGGGGAAAAAATTATGGCTATTCTGAACTTGCAAAAACTGCTGACAAAAGGAGGAGTAGTTGTTGATGAAGAGGTTTGAATCCAGAACAGGACTTACGCAAAGCCTATGTGCCATGAGTCCAGTGAAGCATCTCGCTTGATACTTCATTTCCTTCGGAATCCCGATCCAACGCAGAGATCTGGACTGATAAGGATTGAGACTCAGCATGAGAGAATTATCTTGAAATGCGTCCAGGACTAAAGAAGTTAGTTATACCAGAATACGGTTGAGTTAAGCTAGATCTCCCCTAGCCCCCCTTCTCAAGGGGGGGACAAGAACTTACTCAAAGTCCTCGCAACGATGCGGGGGATGCGAGGAGTATCTCTGAGTAATAAATATTTTTAACCCAAGCATATTGGGTTATACCAAATCTGCTTTTCAAGCGAGATGTGACTAAGCAATCTAATTCGTGTATGCACGTGCTTAAATTAAGGAGAAAAATATGTTTTCTAAATTAATAAAATTAAATATTAGAAATAGAATGCTGCTTGCATATGTAGCACCAGCAACTATATACTTGGGTTTTCCTCTGCTAGTTTATACAACTACTAATCAGGCATTGAATAATTTTAAAGAAGTAGAAAGAATCGAAAATGTGATCGGATACACAAATGATATGTCCACTGGTGCTGAACAAATGGTACGGGGGATGCGCGGATATTTAATCAATAAAAATCAGCAGTTTTTAAATGATTTTAATTCAGGAGAAAAATTAGCTCGTGATTCGGGAAATAGTGCGGAGTTGAAGATAGAAAATCCCGAACAGAGAAGGCGCTTACAGAGGATGCTAGAACTCTGCAACGAATATTATGAGGGTTCTAATGAAATAGTTGTTTTATTACAACAAAATAAGAGAGCCGAAGCATTGGCTCTTTTTAACACCGGAAAACAGACACAATTTGTGAATGAATTTGTCGAAGTAAATACGCAATTTCGCGAAATAGAATTAAAAGCGATTAAGGAAGCGAGAGAAAAAACGAAGCAATCTTTAGTTTTCTTGCTCTCGGCATTGGTATTTGGTTCCGTGTTTTTGTTGGTGTTAGGTGCGGTTATAGCTTGGCTGACTTCTTCAGGAATTGCCCAAACTATCGATCGCGCAATTAGCTCGATCGCCACTTCTTCCACTGAGATTGCAGCCACTGTGGAAGAACAGGAACGGATGGCAAGTCAGCAGGCAGCTTCAGTAAATCAAACTACTACTACAATGGACGAATTGGGAGCATCTTCCAGGGCGACATCACAGCAGATAGAAACAGCAGTGGTTCAAGCAATGCAAGCTTTGAATTTAGCTGGAGGTGGCACAAAAGCTGTAGAACAAACTTTAGAAGCAATGGCAACTCTAAAAACTAAAGTTCAGGATATCCAAGGACAAATTATAGAGTTGAGCGAACAAACAGATCACATTGGTAATATCTCAACTGTAGTTAGCGATTTGGCCAATCAAACTAATATGTTAGCACTCAACGCTGCTGTTGAAGCTGTGCGAGCGGGGGAACACGGCAAGGGGTTTGGCGTGGTGGCTTCAGAAATTCGCAAACTTGCCGATCGCAGTAAAAAATCAGGATCGCAAATTAATCTATTAGTTGCTGATATTCAAAGGGCGATTAACTCAACGGTAATGGTGACAGACGAAGGGACTAAAACTGTGGAATCGGGCGTGAATATTGCCTCAGAAACCGCAGCGGCATTTGCAGGAGTGGCCAATGCCATTAACAATGTGGTTTTGAGTTCTCAGCAGATTTCTCTGAATGCCAAACAGCAAGCGATCGCGATCGAACAGGTAGTGCAAGCTATGAACTCTCTCAATCAAGCGGCTGCCCAAACCGCTTGCGGTATCAGTCAAACTAAAGTCGGCACTCAAAAATTGAATGAAGCAGCCTTAGATTTGAAGGCAGTTTTGTAGGAGAGCCATGAATTATGAGTAGTTCCCAAAAAATGCCAAATATATCCTTAAAAATTAAATCACTTGCTTTGGCGATCGGCCTCGGTAGAATTCCAGCGATATTAACGGTAGTAATAACTTCCTTCTGGGTACATCAGAACCTAACCTCAAATCAGCAGTGTAGTTAGTTGTGATTTGTCAGTTATTATTTGGAAGTTGTTATTTTTTCTTTACTACCAATTCCCAATTCCCAATACTTCGGCTACGCGAGCGTACAATTTTCCAATTTCCAATACTTAGACTGCGCGAGCGTACAAATTCCCAGTAACCAATTCCCCGTAACCAATGATGAACAAATTTTTCCAAAACATGCAGAACCGACTGCTCCTCCTCCTAATTTTAAGTACCTTGATTCCAGTATCTCTTGTTGGTTGGTATGGAATTTCTTCTTCAACAGAAGCCCTGAAAAATTTAGCATTAATCACCCTTAGTGATAGTGTTAATTCTACCGCCAATCAAATGATTAACAAATTTGAAAATCTGAGAGCCGATATTTTGTTTCTCCCCAAAACTCCCCCTGTTCAGGGAATGATTAGAGCTAAAGAAGGAAATGGATTAGACAGACAAACTAATTCAACTTATAAAGATTGGGTTTATCGAATGCAACTAACATTTTTAGCCATGATGGAAGCTAAGCCATATTATATGCAATTACGTTACATAGATAACAGTGGCAAGGAGCTCGTGCGCGTAGATTCTGACGGCAAAAATATCCAAGTTATTCCAGATTCTCAACTACAAAATAAAGCAGACAGAAATTACTTTCTGGCAACTATGAAGCTAAAATTAGGAGAAGTCTATGTGTCTTCTTTAGAGCTGAATCAGGAAAGGGGGCAAATAGAAATTCCTTACAAGCCAACAATTCGCTACGCAACTCCAATTTTTAATCCCAAAGGGGAAAGACAAGGTATTTTGATTAGCAATGCTCTGGGTAGCACTCTGATCGATAGGGTTAAAAATTTTAATCATGAATTATCAGATCGATCTTTTATCTTAAATCAAGATGGGTATTATCTGGCTCATCCCAATCCTCAAAAAGCATGGGGATTTGAACTCAAAACTAAGGAAAATGTCAAAAATGATTATTCAGGAGACATTGTTGCTAAAATACTTTCAGGGACTCAGGGAAATATTGATAATAAGGAGCTAGTGATTAGCTATAAAACAGTTTTTCCCAGCAAAGAAAATAAAAGTCAATTTTTAGTGATTGTGGATACTTCACCCAAAAAATTGCTATTTGATTCGATTGATTCTCTTCAGAAAATAGCAGGGTTTATTGCTATTGTTTCCCTGGCTGTGGTGCTGGGATTTGGGTGGTTTTTTTTGCAACAAATTGTTGCTCTTATTCGGGGGTTGATTTACCAAATATCGTCATTTTCACGGCAAATAGAATCTAATATGACTCGCCAAGAGCAAATAGCAGATCGGCAATTTGTCTCTGTCAATCAAACAACTATAACTCTAGAAAATTTGGGCAGATCTTCTCAGCAAACAGCCGAGCAAGCTGAGTCTGTTGCCGCTGCCGCTCGCCAAGCTTTAAATCTCGCCGAAGAAGGTACTAAAAAGGTAGATCAAACTCTCAATCAAATGCTGAATCTTAGAGAAGCTGTGGTGGCAATTTCTAAGCAAAATCATCGACTCGACGACAGCACGAGTCAGATTGGCAATATATCGACTCTCGCAAGTTTGGTTAGCGATTTAGCCAGCCAAACTAATATGCTGGCTCTCAACGCCGCTGTTGAAGCAGTCAGAGCCGGCGAGTACGGTAAAGGTTTTGCGGTGGTAGCAAGCGAAATTCGTAAGTTAGCAGATGAAAGCCAACAAGCAGCACAAAAGATTAATGGTATTATTCCAGAAATTAAGGGCGCGATCGACTCAACGGTGAAAGCAACTGAAGATAGTCGCAAAACGGTTGCAGAAGGGGTGAAAACAGCACAAGATACGGCAGAAGCTTTTACGGGTGTGAGGGAAGCTTGCAATCTGGTGTTTGCTAGCAACCAGCAAATTTCTTTTAATCTTAAACAGCAGGCGATCGCAATTCAGCAAGTAGGTGATGCCATGAGTTCTCTGAAGGAATCCGCGTCTCAAACAGTCAGCGGCATTACTCAAGTTAAAATGGGTACTCAACAACTTACAGAAGCTGCCTTTAATCTTAAAGAAATCGTGTAGTTATCAGTTATTAATTATTAGTAATTATAAAATTATTAGCCATAGTAATTATTACTAATTACCCTGATTTTGCACCAATTACTTATTACTCAAAAACATAATGTATGATGATTGAAGATAGAGAACTTCGAGATGTATTTAAAGTCGCTAGTCAAGAACACTTACAGAAACTAGACGACGGATTGCTGTACTTAGAACAACATCCAGACGACTTAGCTAAGTTAGAACAATTGTTGCGGGAAACCCATTCTCTTAAAGGTGATGCTGGAATGCTGGGAGTAAAAAATGTAGCATCTTTAGCTCATCAAATGGAGCATATTTTGGGAGGTATCAAGCGGGGAGAAACTCCACTAAATTCAGATATTAGCGATCGACTTTCGCAAGGTTTAGACGCCATCCGCAAACTCGTTAACGAAGCCGTTACCGGCGAAGATTCCGGCGTTAATACTTTCTACATCCTCGCTAGCATGATGGGTGCTTCTAGTCAGCCACAGCCACAGGCTGCTGCCTCAATAGTAGAGCCCTCATCTTCGCAAGTACCAGAACAACCGTTGATAGAAGCGCAATTTACTGAGCCTTCTACCAAAGAACTAGAAACAAATGTTGAAACTTCTGAAGTCCTTAACTTAGAGCAAAATTCCTCTTTTTTACCCCTACAATCCAAGCCAGAATTTATACTGCAAGCTCAAAACTTGCCGGCACCTTCTGGGCCCGCCCCTGCGTCGGCTTCGCAGTCGGCAGTTACTGCATCCTCAACCTCATCTTACCGCATTGAAACCATTCGCGTTGCTACTCAAAATTTAGACGATTTAATGACTCAAGCAGGAGAACTTACTGTCACAAAAACTCGGCTAGGACACCGAGTAGCAGAGATCGAACAAATTACAGCTTTGTGGGAAGAGTGGAGCCGAGAATATTTTGTAACGAGCTTGAATGTCGATCGGATGCAAATAGATGAAAACGGTATTAAAGCCAACGGTAAATTTAGTCAGTTGCAGGATTACTATCAACGTACAGAAGAACGTTTAGAACGTCTCGGAACTTTAGTCAACCGCTTGAGAAATCGAGTTTATGAAGATACTGCCAGACTCGAATTAATCGCCGAGGCATTAGAATCAGGAATTCGCACTCTGAGACTGCTGCCTTTGTCTACTATTTTTAATTTATTTCCTCGAACTGTACGAGACTTAGCGAAACGGGAAGGTAAAGAAGTTACATTAGTGATTGAAGGAGGCGAAACTACAGCAGATAAACGCATTTTAGAGGAAATGAAAGACCCTTTAATGCACATGATTAGAAATGCGATCGACCACGGTATTGAAACTGTTGAGGAACGGAAAAAACTAGGTAAAGATCCCGTGGCTACTCTCCGAATTAAAGGCTATAATATTGCTAGCAATATTATTATTGAAGTTGCTGATGATGGTCGGGGACTAAATCTAGAGAGCATTAAACAAACTGCTATCAAACGTAATATTTGTACGCTCGAACAACTGGGAGAAATGACCGAAACTCAAGTACAATCTTTAATTTTCACTCCTGGTTTTTCGACCAAAAAATTTGTTACAGAAGTCTCTGGACGCGGTGTAGGTTTAGATGTAGTTCGCACTAATGTTGAAGCCTTAAAAGGTAGTATTCAAGTAGAGTCTTTACCTGGAAAAGGATGCACTTTGAGGCTGCAAATCAGCACGTCTTTAGCTACAGCAAATGTATTAATTGTCGTAGTTGAAGACATTCCTTATGCTCTGCCAGTCGAGTTTGTAGATACGGCACAACAGGTGTCTCAGTCTGAGATATTTGCGATAGAAGGTAAGGAAACTATCCTTTCAAAGGGTCAGCCTCTGTCAGTTGCTCATCTGACAGATTTACTAGAATTAAACAATAGACAATGGTGGCACAAAAATCGGTATGTGAGACAGGAAAACGGGAGCGAAATTCTGATTAAACATCAAAAATACTTCCAAAATTTAAATTCAAAAATTCCTTGTATTGTTTTGAAAGTAGGGGAGGAAAGATTGGGGTTATTTGTAGATGCTTTGATAGACGAACAGGATGTGGTGATGAAACCTCAAAGTCAATTGCTGAAACGGGTGCGAAATGTTTCGGGTGCCACAATTCTCGCTACTGGGGAAGTTTGTATGGTACTCAATCCTCACGATTTGATAAAATCTGTACGCCAGCAAGTTTCGTCTCGTGGGGTTTCTGGTGCGCGATCGCAACTTGAGACTGCCACCCGAAAACAAGTTATACTATTAGCAGAAGACTCGATCGCCACGCGCACTCAAGAAAAGCGCATCCTGGAAGGTGCGGGTTACGAAGTTGTGACTGCGGTAGACGGATTGGATGCTTTCCATAAATTAAAAACTCGCGATTTTGATGCTGTGATTTCTGACATACAAATGCCAAACTTAGACGGTTTGGCCCTGACTGTTAAGATTCGGGAGCAAAAAGAATACAGTGAGTTGCCGATAATTTTAGTGACATCTTTGGCATCGGATGAAGATAAAAAAAGAGGGGCTGATGCGGGGGCAAATGCTTATATTCCTAAAGGTACTTTCAATCAAGATGTGCTGGTAGAGACACTAAAAAGGTTAGTTTAGTCATTAGTCATTACTCCTTGGTTATGAGGCATTTGTTATTTACTACCAATTAGCAAGGCCCAATATCCAGCGCCCAGTGCACCATTACCAGTGCATCGATGCCCAATGCCCAATACTTTGACTGCGCGGTTACTGAGGGACACGTGCTTAGCGTAGCCACTCACCCTGCGCGCCGAAGGGAAGTAAGTCGAAGGGCAGCACAAGTGCCCTATTCTCCATTCCCCATGAACCATTCCCCCATTCCCCAGCAAACTGATGTTATCGCCCATTAAACTATTGTTAGTTGAAGATTCTCCTGTAGTTACGCTCGTCCTCAAACGAATTTTTGAGTCTTCGTCAGAAATCCAAGTTGTAGGAACCGCTTGCAACGGATTAGAAGGACTAGAATTAATCCCCAAACTTCAGCCCCAAGTAATCTGTACGGATTTGAACATGGCACCAATGAACGGGTTAGAATTTACCGAAGAAGTAATGAAGAAATATCCGCTACCAATTTTAGTAATTAGTGCTTCAGTGCAAGCGAATGATACTCAGAATGTATTTCAAGTGTTAAAGGCTGGTGCATTGGATGTTTTTCCGAAACCGATTGGCGGGTTGGTATCTGATTACGCTCACCTAGCAAATCAATTAATAGCTAAAGTTAAAATTCTCTCTGGAGTTAAAGTATTTACACGGCATCAAAAAAAGATGCCAACAGAAGATAGTAATCAAATTGTAAAAATCAACCAAGCACCAGTTCCTAATTACAAATTTTCCAATGAAAATGTTAAACCTCCAACTATTAAAGTATTGGCTATAGGGGCTTCTACAGGCGGGCCGCAAGCACTGTACGCGATTATTTCTAAACTTCCTGCTAGTTTTCCGGTGCCTGTAATTTGTGTCCAGCACATCAGTGAAGGTTTTTTGCAAGGATTAGTTGATTGGCTGGGTTATGAATCGAAACTGCCTGTTAAGATAGCTTCTTTTGGGGAATTGCCACAAGCAGGTACTGTTTATTTCCCGCCAGAAAAACGTCATTTAGAATTGGACTCTCAAGGGCGATTTGTTTATTCAGAAGCTGCTCGTGTTGCGGGACACTGCCCTTCTGTAACGGTGACATTTAAGTCGGTAGCTAATTTTTATAGTCGGGCAGCAGCGGGGGTTTTGCTGACAGGAATGGGTAGAGATGGTGCTGACGGAATGTTGGCTATCGCCAGACAAGGGGGGTTGACAATCGCCCAAGACGAAGCTAGCTGCATTGTCTTCGGAATGCCCAAGGAGGCGATCGCCCTCGGTGCCGCCCAATATGTTCTACCTATCAGTGCGATCGCTCCCCTACTTCTGGCTAAATTAAAAATTTAGGACTTACCTCGCAAATAGTGCAGGATGCCCCGCCCCCGACCTGTTAAAGAAGTCCAGGATCGGAGAGCGCGATCGCAACTTTTTACTTCATTAATTACTCAAAACCAATTTTTTTTCCTAATTCCGATTATTTGATTTTGATAAACTTACCAATTACCTCGCGCAACTTATCAGCATCAAACGGCTTAGTTAAATACTCTGTTGCTCCCGCCAAACGCCCCTGTACCTTATCAAAGGCTCCATCTCGCGCTGTCAGCATTACGATCGGCAAATTCTGAAACTGAGGCAAGCTCCGCACCGTGCGGCAGAGTTCCAATCCGTCAATACCAGGCATGGAAACATCGAGCAACAAAACCGAAATTTGTTCGTGATAAATCGTTGACAAAGCATCCACTGCATTGTCGGTTACGAGAACTCGAAACTCTTTGCTTAAAGCCTGTTTAACAAGTCCTTGCATCACGACGCTATCATCAACTGCCAAAATAGTTGGTACTTGACTGCTACTTGCAGACATATTCTTCTCCCTGTTTATTTATAGTTCTTGAAAATACAAAACATACTTCCTGCAGTTATTTTTTGAGAGTTGCCTCTACGCAATAATTGTCAACCCCGTTGGAGCGTTAGTTGAAACTTTACCCCTGTTTTTTTTACCTCAAACTCGAAAAAAGCGATTGGGAGAGTTGTCGATCGGCAATTACAACAGTTGCAAAATGTGCATCCTGGCCCATAAACCCTAAAAGGTCGAGTTTGAACAACTATTGTTACAAAGTTTAACATTTTACCAATCTTTTGTAATTCATCTCCTAACTGTAATTGAACTCCAAGCTAAGGCACAGCTCGGTAAAGGACACTGGTATTGTGGCACAAACCCCTGATTTTAATTTACCAGCAAGCCAGCTACCCACCATTAGACAAGTCTGTTAAAATACAATTAAACTGATAAAAAAATTCTAGGTAAGCAATCGTCATAAATTTGGGAAAGAGGCTTCCTCCCAACAGAGGCTCTTAGATTTAGAGAGCCGGAGGTATTCAAAAGCACAGTCAACTGGAAGTATAATTTATATAGTCTTAGATCTGGGGTGCTCTAACTCCCATAACTCAAAAGTTTCCAGATCGGTCAAGAGGTTTGTCTGAATTCGGCGCCAGCAACCTGCGCCGAACTTGCGCCCAGAGTCTCTCAGCACAGAATTCACAGCTTGTTTTTCAAGGGAAGTGTTGAGAAGGGCGGTTGCCAGCAACTAGACGGGCAGTTACACATGATGAAAGCACCCTTGCCTCTTGGTAAAAAAGTGTTCAAGCTCCATAACATTGACTTGTATCAGCTTCTCGGCTCTGCTCCAGACGCTTGCTTGGATAATTTAATAGGTTTGGCAGCTCAAATGAGCAGAACTCCTATTGCTTTCTTGAGCTTGATTGACGGTAACCGCCACTGGTTGAAGTCGCAGTTAGGTATCGATCGAACTTTGGCCGACTGTTACCTGAATTTTTGCGATCGCGCCCTGGACCAAATTCCCGAAGAGTTCGCAGCCGGCTCAAACTCAAACTCAGAATTTGACCGGGCAATTTCCCTGCAAAAACCGCCAGTTGCTCCGGAATTTGCGATCGAACTCCCTATAAATTCGTTTAAAGAACTGCCTGCCGCCATTGTCCGAGACGCTTCCACAGATGTGAGATTTGGCGAGCATCCGCTGATCGTTTTCTACCCCTTCGTCAAATTTTACGCCGGAATCCCAGTTGTGAGCTCAGATGGGCAGGTGCTGGGAGTGCTATCCGTCATGGACTCGGTGCCGCGAGACTTGACAAAAGAAACGATAGAAGGTCTGCAAGCTTTGAGTCGGCAAGTTGCAAGTTTGGTCGATCTGCGCTGGCAATTAGCCAAAGCTCAGAAACCGCTGCCAGAGGTAGAAGATATCAGCTCGAACAGCCAGCAAATCTCGGAGTTAGTTTCTGGCTCGAACCGCTGCTGCTTGTGTGCGGTACATACGCCACAGAGCAGCAGGAGAATATACGGAACAAAAAAGCTCCCGACGCAGGGCGAAACAGACAAATCTCAATATGTGTGGGCAGCTTCAGCGGGCATCGGGCGCGCGGACGATACCCAACAAATCAGAGAAATCGCTGCCGACCCCCAGGACACCTCGGATCGCCAACTAACGGCAGCATGCCTAGAAGAGCCAGCTCGCTTGGGAACCCTGCAAGCTAAAGTCGGTGCAGCCCTCGGACAAGGCGGGAAAATATCGGTCATCCTCAACCGCTGCACCGAGGCAATGGTAGAGTACCTCGACGCCACAGGGGCGAGCATCTGGACGTTCAACCTGCAAACAGAGCGGTTAGAATTGCAGGCCTATTCAGGACTTAGCAGCCAAGAGCGGACACGGGAAATAGAAGATTGGGTGCGAACCGAATCGGGAAAACTCCAAACGGCTCCTGTGTGCCTAATGTCCAACCCGTCTCTTTGCACCGTTGCCTATCCGCTGATTGTCGAGGAGCGGCTGGTGGGAGTGATGGCTCTGTGCAGTAGCGCTTTGGCAAGCGAGCGAGCGCTAGAAGTTCTCGGTTGCATGGCTAACGCCATCGCCGTGGCGATCGATCGCCACGCGGCCCGAGAAGAATTGTTGAGCCGCCGGGAAGGCCTGCTCTTCGGCCTCGCCAGCCAGATGCGGAATTCCCTCGACCTCGACAAAATTTTAGAGACTGCTGTCAACGAAATTCGCAGCTTGTTGCAGGTTGACCAGTGCTACTTTTTGTGGTACTCCGTCTCGCGAGACGGGCAGCCAAGCTTTGCAATCACCCACGAAGCGGCAAATCCGGAAGTGAAAGACCGGCTTACAGAATACCCGATCGAACAAGTAACCCTGCTGGCCGAGAAAATTTGCCACCGCCAAACGCTCCGGATCGGCGACGCTGCAACAGCACTGTGCATCGAACCGCCCACGCGAGCTTTTTTGAGCAGTCTCGGGATTGTTTCTAACCTGCTGCTGCCGCTCAAGACTCGCTCCGGTCAAATGGGTGCTGTAGTTTGCAACCATTACAGCAGCCACCGTTCCTGGGCGACGAGCGAAGTGGAATTGCTGCAAGCGGTGGTGGATCAACTGGCGATCGCGATCGACCAAGCCGAACTCTACGCCCAAACCCGGGCGGCAGCCTTAGCCGCTCAAACTCAAGCCCGTCAACTGGCGGAAACTTTGCAGCAGTTGCAGCAGAAAGAAGCTCAGCTGATCCAAAACGAAAAAATGTCCTCTCTCGGTCAAATGGTCGCCGGCGTCGCCCACGAAATTAACAATCCGGTTAATTTTATTTACGGCAACTTGACTTATTGCAAGCAGTACATGAAAAATTTGCTGGATTTGCTGCACTTGTATCAAAAGCACTACCCCCAACCTTGCCCCGAAATTCTCGACAAAAACGAAGAAATCGATGTTGATTTTATAGTGCCGGATTTGCTGAAAATTCTGTCTTCAATAGAGATGGGAACTGAACGCATCCGCCAAATTGTCCTGTCTCTGCGGAACTTCGCGCGGCACGACGAAGCCGAGATGAAATCGGTGGACATTCACGAAGGGATTGACAGCACGCTGCTGATTTTGCACAGCCGCTTGAAGCCAAACGGGCTAGTGCCGGGAATTGAGGTAATTAAAAACTACGGCGACTTGCCGAAGGTAGAGTGCTATCCCGGACAACTCAACCAAGTATTTATGAATATTTTGGCGAATGCGATCGACTCATTAGAAAATCAGCCTCCACCCAAGACGATCAAAATCTCGACGGCGGTAGTGGGCCAAGACTCTCAGGCTGATGAGTCAGGAAAGTCGAGGGGTCAAGTTGTGGTGATTCGGATTCAAGATAGCGGGCCCGGATTGCCCGAAAAAGCTAAATGCCACTTGTTTGACCCTTTCTTTACCACTAAACCTGTAGGCAAGGGTACGGGACTCGGCTTGTCTATCAGCTACCAGATAGTGGTGGAAAAACACGGAGGAAGTTTGAAGTGTATCTCGGAACCGGGACAGGGAGCGGATTTCAGGATTGAAATCCCGGTAGCTCGCCCCCCTGAACTCAAAGCATAAACCTGCGGGCGATCGCTTTCAAAAACATTTTTTAAATTTTATTGTCAAAATGCTTGACAGATTTCTGTGTTTGAATGTTAAGATAGTGAAGGTTAAGACGTTGGGGCGTCGCCAAGTGGTAAGGCAGCGGGTTTTGGTCCCGCCATTCAGAGGTTCGAATCCTTTCGCCCCAGTTAAATTGTGTCCGCTCAATCAATTATCTAACTGATAGTTTTTAGTCCGTGCTTTGCAGACAAAACAGTAGGGACTCCCTAACTGCACATCTAATTAGGGGTTGCTCACAGGATGTTGTAACAAACCGGGTTTCTGGCTGCGGGCTTGGTCTAAAACCTGATATTTTCGATCCAGAAACCGGTTTATTTGGTCGCCAGTGCTGAATTTGTGGCAGAAACCGGTTTTTTTGCGTCAGTCCTCATATAAAAAGAGTGAATTCGCCCTACTCAACATCACTGCAAACTGCTGGGGCCGCGAGTGTTTAGCCGATCGAAAACGTATCGGGAAATGGCCGGAAAAGCTGTTTCGTCCTTGGCATAAGCAGGATCGTCTGCAAAAACAACTAAGATATAAATCGCGCGATCGTCTAAAGTTCTAACAAATGCCGCTTCGCTGCGGGATTTGGAAGTATAGCCCACTTTGGAACCAAAATAAATATTAGTTGGTAAAGATTCGCCGAGAAATCCTTTTATCGAATTGCTAGGGTCATTTTTCCATGCCTTGGGGTCTAAATCTCTGGTCAGCAAGTAAGCCATTTTGCGGCTGGCGACGCTAGAAACCGCTTGCCTAGTATAGATTTCATATATTAATCTGGCGGCTTGGTCGGTAGTTACTTGATTGCGAATCGGTTGGGAAGCATCGCCCCGCAATTGCAAGTCGCGACCGATAGGACCTTCTTGCCTCAAATAGTATATGGGATAATTTTTGGTGCTTATACGAATATCATTGTAGCCTGCTGACTGGAAAAATGTGTTAATTTGCGTCCGCTTTTTCAGCCAGGTTTGCAACTCTTCTCCTGCGAGCCTTCCGCCGGATTTTGTATCTGTGATTTTATCTAAAAGCCTGCTGGCAGCATCGTTGTTGGAGATGCGAATCATTTGCTCCAGGTCGTTTTTAAAGGAAGATTCTCTTTGCGTAATCAGGCCTTTTTCGATGGCTGAGTAAAAGGCTGCCATCCAAAATAATTTGGCAACGCTAGCGGGAAATCGGAGAGTTTGATTTTGATATCCGGCAAAGGTGTGAGTTTTGGAGTTGCTGACATCAAATAAGGTAATTGATAGCCGTTCTGCCGGCAGTCCTTTGCTGGTTGCAATCTTCACAGATTCATCAACAATCCCTTGCAATTCTTGAGAGTAAACTGGATTGGGAGGTGTTTTGATGTTGTAGCTGAAGGTAGGCTCGCTTTGACGGTCGGCTAAATTTTCCGATGGTTCAATTGTCGGAGGCGAGAGTGTTTCTTGAGGCGAGATGGGCTGTTGAGTCAAGATGACTGGCGGTTCTGGGGGACGGCGAATTCTGAACGGTATTGTGACAATCCAACCGATCGCGATCGCCCCGGCAATCAAGCACAGGATGTTACGGTATTTTAACCGAGAAAATTTCGTCCTCACTCGGCGACGAGATTGGACTGGGCCCTGGCTGCTTCGGCGACGAGATTGGACTGGGCTCTCGCTGCTTTGGCGTCGGGATTGGATTATACCTCTTTCATGAATCTTTGCTCGATCGGTCAACCGCAGATACAAGGCAGATGAACGCAGATTAACGCAGATAATTTCAAGAATTGAGAGTGACTTTTGCAACAAGTCTATTGGGCGTCGGGTCTGGATTGGGCGTCGGGACTTGACTGGACGCTCCCTGCTTTGGCGTCGGGACTTGACTGGACGCTCGCTGCTTTGGCGTTGGGGCTGGACTGGGCGTTGGGGCCCGATTGGGCTGCGTCGGCGTTCTACTTGCATTGTGTTGTGGTATCAAACTCGCACGATCAGTTTATAATAGGGCGGCGTCTAAATGACAAGTGTGTCGATCGAGTGTGCTGTTGCCAATTTTATCGGTCTGCTAGGCTGATTGAGACTTCTAATAATTGTAAAAATTTCAGGATAGCACTCAGTTGAAGCAAAATCCTTTGAAAAACATGAGAAATTTTTTGAGTCTGGCTGTTTTGGGATTTGCGATCGCCAGCGTGAATAATTTTTTAATCCGTGATGTTTGGGCATTTCAGTCTCAACCTGCTGGGGAATATGTTGTCGATAGACAAACAGCAGGACAGGGAGCAGATGTAGCGGTTTCCTTGACGGGAGAAAGCGAAAATCGGGAAGTAACAAACAAGCAAACTGTTTCCAGTTTCCCGAGTCTGTTTTGGGACTTCAACAATTTAGCGGAAATTTCTTATTCCGAATTGCTGAAGGTGCTGGCGAGACGACCGGAATCAAATAATACGGAGAGAGAAACCGCTGCACAACCAGAAGACATAGCACGTTTTGAAAAGGTTGTACAGTATGCAAAACGACAAAATTTGCACGATCGCTCGCTCGGAGAAATCGTCCAGGCGATCGCCGATTATTTCCTAGGAAAACCCTACGCCGAGGGTTTGCTGGACAAATCCGGCGAAGAAAAGTTGGTCGTAACTTTGAATAAATTTGATTGCGTTTTGTTTGTAGAAACAGTTTTGGCGATCGCCAGGGGCGTAGCAGTACAAGATTACGACTATCAAAATTTTGTAAATCGCATAGAAGAACAGCGGTATTTAAACGGTAAAATGAACGGTTATTGCAGCAGGTTGCACTATTTTTCCGAATGGATTAACGACAATCAAAAACGGCAAACAGTGGAAAATATTACCGCTAAATTGGGCGGAGTGCCTATGAATAAAACACTAAATTTCATGAGCCAGCACCGCAGCAGTTACCCGCAAATGGTCAAAGACGAAGCGACTTATCAGTGCATTGTCAGCCAAGAAGCAGACTTAGCCAAAACTACTGTTAATTACATCCCGACAAATCGGATAAAAAGTGTTTATTCTCAGTTAAAACCGGGGGATATTGTAGCGGTAGCCACGGAGATTAAAGGATTGGATGTCACCCACACGGGTTTAGTCTACCGCAATGCTGACGGCAATATGGGTTTAATTCACGCTTCGCCTGCTGGGGAGGTGACAGTTGCTTACGACTTGCAGAGATATATTAGGAGAGTCGAAAGTGCGATCGGCATTGTGGTAGCGAGGGCGAAAACCCCTAATTAAATTAGTTTCTACTCCTAGGGTGCATCAGCTTGCATTATTTTAGCTGCAAATTCAAAACTTCTATGCTGACCAGGAATTTCAAAGGTGGTACCCGCCACGCGATTTATCCGTGGAATCAATCCAAAATCTCAAATCTAAAATCCTCAAGAAAGAGCACTTATCTCGCGCAAGTCAATCTAAAATCTAAAATCTAAAATCTAAAATCGATTGACGCACCCTAAAAACTCTGTTGTGGGGTGGGCTTCTAGCCCGCCCGGAATATACAAATTAAATGCACAACAGTTTATTGAACAATTTCGCTGCGAGATACCTTACTATTTCTAGCAGGATTTGGCGTTAATTCGGGCGGCGAAACTTGAACGCTTCCCCACTCATTCAAAAAGCTTTTCAGCAAAACCTCTTGCTGAGTGCGAAATGTCTCGACATTTGCCCCGCGATTCATAATCACAAACCACACTGTTTCTTGTTTTTGAGTTGGCAGCGCTCCGCCCAAAGCGCTAACATTATCCAACGTGCCAGATTTGACTACTGCTAATTTGGGAAGCGGTCGTTCTGACAGTATTCCTTTATCTTTCCCAACTACAGTTAAGACATCCGCAACTGTCATGCTGTAAGGTTGAAGATAGCGTTCTAAAGCGATAAACAACGCGCAAGCAGCCCGGGGAGAAATGAGATTTTCTTCGCTCAATCCCGAACCGTTGACGAGTTGAATTTCTGCCGGCGGAACTCCGGTTGCTGCTGCTGCTTTTTGGGCGACTATTTTAGCGCCGCCGACAGTATCCGCTAGCATATCTGCCATGAGATTGTTGCTGTACTGATTCATTTTTTTGATCAGTTCGGCGAGGGGCAAAGAATAATGTTTGACTAAAGGTTGCACGTCATTGGGAGGTGCTGACAAAACTTTTACAGTACCCTCAATTGCTATTTGGGGTTTTGGCGTATTGGGAGGCAGGGTTTGATACTGGGCGGCGGCTTCGCTGGGCCAGATTTGACTGTTCAATCCTTGTTTGAGCAATTCTCCCGATTTGAGGGGATCGAGTTCAAAGTTCATGTAAAACTTATCGGCAATTATCAAATTACCAGTGACTCGCTGGATACCTTTTTGATTTAAGGCGTTACCGAGGGCGATCGCCTCTTCCCAAACAAACAACGGATCGGCGCTTCCCTGAACAATTAAATCGCCTTTTAATACACCGTTTTCTATTTTTCCAGTTGTACCAATTAAAGTAATAAATTGATGTTCAGGCCCGAATTGTTGCAGCGCTACCAGAGATGTTGCTACTTTGGTAATAGAAGCGGCTGACAGAGGAACTGTACCTTGATGATTCGCTAACAAAGTATTGCCAGATTGCATCCAGATCCCCTGGTCTTCTTTGGCAAAACCTTGTGCTGTCAAGCCGTTGAGATATTGCTGGATTTTGGTATTTGTGGGGGTTTCGGGATTGGTAGCAGAGACTATTAAGGGCTGAGGCTTACTTGGTTTAACCGGCGGCGGAGAAGATTCAGCTACAGGAGAGGGAGATGCAAGTTCAGGTGATTCAGTAGCTGCGCAGCCGGCAATAATTGTGAGAAGGGCGATCGAACTCGCAGCAGTCAAGTAGCGGTTTTTCAGCATTACTTTAATTTTTTCCATCAAATTTACGATCGTCTGTCAGCACGCCCGATGGAAAGTTTAGCACTAGCCCGTGCGTTTTGGAGCATCCGCACCTGCGTTACCAGAATCCGGAACCGCTGGCATTAGCTATCTTCTTCTCCATCTTTCTTCGTGCTCTTGGCGTCTTCGCGGTTGGTTAAATAGATATTGTTTCAATACTGCGGGATTTTATACCAATAGCCCGGACTGTTTTAGTTCGTAGTCTGAAACCTTCGATTTTTCGTTAGTAGCTCACATCTTGCATCATTCTCAAGAACAGGCTTTCCGGCCTGTTCCACCGCAAGTGCAATTGCTTGTGGGGAGTAGGGTTGGGTAGGAGAACCCGCCCATAAAAAGCTGATTGAAAATGGTGCAAGATGTCATGTCATCTGCGATCGGTTAACCATAATATCCCGGTCGGGGTGGGTTTTTGAGATTGTCAATTGTTGGCAGGTATTGTTGGTGAACCCACCCCTACAAAAATCGCTGTCGCTCGACCGAACATGATGTCAGTTGGTAGTTCTATTGCCGAATCGCCTTGAAATCCTGATTCTACGGTTGGCAATCAACAACAGTCCGAAGTATTTTTATACCAGTTCCCAAAAATAATGCAACTCTAGACCAGCGCTCTAAACCCCGATCTTATAAGCCATTCCCAAATCTAAAATCTAAAATCTAAAATCTAAAATCTAAAATAGTACGATCTTCAGCGCCTGGGGTGAAGGCCCCAGGCCGATCGCTCTTACAAATTGGGTAAACTGTTTAATCCCGCCATACTCCCCATACTCAGCGGAACCATTTCGCCGTGCATCGTCAGTCCTAATAACATCGGCCCGCCCGGTCGAATCAACTCTCCTGTAAGCGCGCAGCGTTCCTCCTGCTGTGCTGTGGCATTAATGCTGGCTCGAATATCCGATCGAGAAAACATCTGGCGGTACTCTCCAGACTTCTGCTGCACGTAATTCCAGAGCAAATCTCGAATCAAAGCTTGATAGCCTTGATTGCCCGCGAGTTCTTTGAGTCTCTCTTTGAGTTCTCTTTCGAGTCGAATGCTGGTGACTTCCATTTCGGTGGTTGAGGTTCTAGGTAGGGTATGCATAATTTTTTCTCCGTGACGGGTGGACATATGTGTAATATCAGTGTAGTATGTTTAAAGCTAGATTTAAAGGTCTCTTACCACTTTCTGCCGACTTTGAAATTTCTTCCCACCTACTCCACCTGTCAACTGAAGTGCGATCGCCCAAGGGGTCGCTCCGAGTCGTTATGGCACGTCTTTAGGACGGGTTTTGCGACTGTCGCAGCGACCTCGTGCGGGGGGCGGGGCCTAATTAAACCCGGTTATAGTGGATTAGGACAAATTTCAGAAATTAATTACAACGAGGTAGACCGAGACGGCCTGCAAGTCGCACAGCCATATCGAGATACGCGAAGCGGGAGGTACAGCTAAACGACTGTACCAAGACAGGATGAAAATTTGCACGAACGCAGTTTTTCTAGCCCCCGCTTCTCTCGTAACAGAAGCGGGGGCATTTGATTGGATATTTGAGAAATTCCCAAAGGCTTGGGGAATTCGCAAAAACTAGATATAGCCAATGCAGGCGTTGCATCGAAAATTCCAAATCCCAACAAATCCCAAATCTAAAATCTAAAATCCAAAATCCAAATGAGGAGGAGCAAGCCGTGACCGTAGTAACTGATGTATTGAGGCAATCTGTGGTGGTGTTTTCTCAGAATTACCTACCGATGAGCCGTGTCAACATCAAACGGGCGATCGTACTTTTAGTAACAGGCAAGGCTGAACCTCTGGATTTTAGCATTGGCAAGGGCTGGCTGGTACGATCGCCAAGCAGCAGCATCCACGTACCCGAACAAATCCGCTTGACTTTTGGCAACAGGGAACGCCTGTGGAAAGTCCCCCCGGTCAATCGCCGGGAAGTTCTGCGCCGCGACGCTCATTCTTGCCAATACTGCGGTAGCAGCCGGCATTTGACGCTGGATCACGTGATGCCTCGCTCGAAGGGCGGCCCGCATACTTGGGACAACGTGGTGACGGCTTGCGAACGGTGCAACTCTCGTAAGGGCGATCGAACTCCCGTAGAAGCTGGAATGTCTCTGCGAACTAAGCCGAAAGCCCCCATACACCCCACTGTTGCTTTTGCAGAACTGTTTTGGCACGAATACCAAATTGGGGAATAAATAATGGGAAGAATTTTAGATTTTAGATTTTAGATTTTAGATTTTAAATTGATGCGTAATTCTCATCTAAAATCTGCCCTAACTCCCAATTACCAATTCCCGATTACCAATTTTCAATTACCAATTTTCAACTTTCAATTCCAAATTTAGGGCTGTCAATATGCTGAAGTTGACTTACACTGAAACGGGCTTTAACCTCGAGCGTTTGGCTCAATCTCCCGAACAGTTAGTGGCGCTGCGAGTTGTGCTGGCTATGCGAGTTGGTCAAAGCATCAGCGTCGAACCGAGCACTGCGGCATTTTTGCTGCCCGCGAATTTGGCGGCGCTGTCTCTGTTGGAATCTGAGGCCCGGCGAGACGACAACGATGCGATCGAGCTTTGTGTTGCTGATGCTGACTTTGTAGAAGTGACTCTGCGGGGGACGTGGATTTCTGGCGCATCTGAGGGGGCTGACGGCGTGTTTGCGACGGTGTTGGGCGATCGGGCGGAGCTCTTGCTGCTCAAACTCTGGCTCGAAACTCAGGCTGCTGCGGAAGTTGTCGGGGAAATCGGCGATTAATATCGGATGTTAAACAACCAAGAGGGAACAAGCAAAAAGGAAATATTTTCCGCTTTGCATAAAGGTGCTATAAATGGAGGTCAAACCTCATGCAATGTCCTGAATGCTGTTCCCAACACATCCGTAAGAACGCTAAGATCCGAGGTAAGCACTCATCACATTTGTGTAGATTGCGGTCAATCGATTTTAGATTTTAGATTTTAGATTTTAGAATCGACCCCACGGATGAATTCGGGGGCGAGCACAAGATGATTCGGAGCTTTTTTTCTCCCTCCACGGATGAATCCTCTGGCCCCGGACCTAATTACTTTCGGTCATCAGTTTATTGATGTTGAAACAGCCCCCAAAGATATTCCGACGAGTTCAAATCTCGGTAGTCTGAAAAGGGCGTTGCTGATTCACGGTATGAATCAATTTTTCGGTTGAAGTTACAAAACTCACCCTCAAGCGGGCCCATAGCAATTGGAAATCTTGAATTCATACCTGTATTCAGCAACGCCAAATTAGGGTTTTTGAAGTGAAACTAATAGGTAAAGTATCATGGGACTTTAAAGCTTACTATAGAAAATATCACTAGCCAAGCAAACACAAAAAATGTATGCCTTCAGGCAACAAACTCTTCCGTGAAGAAGCGCTTGAGCGCCTTTCCTCACCCGAACAACTCGACAAACTAATGCGGGTAGTCAGCCCTCAAACTTGGTTGCCTTTGGTTACGATGGGCTGTTTAATTGTTGGGGCTGGCGTTTGGAGTGTAGTTGGGCGCATTCCTCTCACAGTTACCGGTGCTGGCGTATTGATCCGTCCCCGTCATGTGGTACAATTTCAAGCGCCTAAGGAAGGTCAAATATTAAACATAAATATTAAGGCCGGAGATAGAGTTAAACAAGGGCAGGTACTCGCTACGATCGATCAGTCCCAACTTCAAAAAGAATTAGAGTTACAAAAAGCCAAGTTAGCCCAACTGCAACAGCAGAATCAAAGTACCTTAACTCTGCAAAAGCAGCAGATAGCGCTACAATTGATAACGCTTCAGCAACAGCAGAAAGACTTAGAAGAAAGTTTTCGTCGCGAGTCACTCGCACCAATGCTGCGAGAAGAAACGCTCAAAGCACTAGAGCAAAAACGCTTTCGTCTGGAAGAAAGTGTGCGCCGGGAGCAAGTTACGCCTGTGCTGCGCCAACAAACTCTCACCGCACTTGCACAAAAGCGTAAAAGTCTGGAGGAAAGTGTGCGCCGAGAGCAAGTTACGCCAATGCTGCGCCAACAAACTCTCGCAGCACTGGCAGAAAAACGCAAAAGTCTTCTGCAGCGAAAGCAACAAATTAGCGCGTTGCTAAAAACTTTGCAACAGCGGGTAGAAGCTCGTCGCGGTTTGTTTGAAGAAAAAATCGTCAGTCAGGATGTGCTGTTGCAGTCGGAACAGGAATTGTTGAACGCGCAGACGCAAGTGTCGGATATCGACACGCAACTTAAGGAACTTGATGTTCAGAAAACCAATACCGAACGGGAATATCTCCAAAATCTCAATAAAGTTGATGACATCAAGAATGCTATTAAAGAAATTGACGTTCAAGTTATCAATACAGAACGGGAATACCAGCAAAACTTAAATAGAATTGACGAATTCAAAACCAACTTACAAGAAATCCAAATCCAAAAAACTAATGCGGAGCGCGAATACCTACAAGCTCAAAATAGAATTGACGAATTCCAAACCAAAATTAAGGAAATCGAAGCTCAAAAAAGCCAACTGCTTCAACAAGACGTAGAAAAGTCTATTGACAAAACCAATCAAACTCAAGTAATAAAAGACAATATTTCTCAATTAGAAGTGCAATTGGCTCAGTCAAGTCAAGTTATCAGCAAACATGATGGGTATGTTTTAGAAACCAGCGTTATTCCGGGTCAAATTGTGGGCGCTGGAACTCGTTTGGGAATAATTGAAGCTGAAGATTCTAATGTCAAACTGGAAAGTCTTGTTTATTTGGCGGATAAAGATGGTAAACAAATTAAACAAGGTATGAATGTACAAGTTACGCCCAGCGTTGTCAAGCGCGAGCGCTACGGTGGTATTGTTGGGGTAGTAACGAAGGTTTCTCCTTTTTCGGTGACAACTCAGGAAATTGCTGCAATTGTTGGCAATGAAGAGTTAGCGAAAAGTCTGGCTGGTGAGAATGGTGCCAGAGTGCAAGTTTTTGTTCAATTGCAAGAAGATGCAACTACAAAGAGCGGTTATAATTGGTCTTCTTCCAAGGGGCCTGAGTTAAAACTTTCATCAGGTACTACTACATTAGTTCGGGTCAAAGTAGGAGAAGTGGCTCCGATTTCTTATATTATTCCTATGTTTCGCTCTTGGACTGGTGTTTATTGAAAATAAACAGGTTTTTTTTAACAGGAAAATGAGCAAAAAAGACAGAATTACGATCAAATATTTGCTATGGGAATTTTCAAACTGTCACGAATCAACTCACACCCTTGCTTCAGTCTAATGGTGTGTAAATATCTTCCGAGTTAGGATTCAGATAGGGACGCTCTATGTCAAGCCCCAACCGCTCAAAGTTTTGGATGATATATTTCATCCGAGCTTGTTTTGATTCATCATTGTTTTGATGAGCTGCTAACAAAGCATTGGCAACAATTTCGCAGCGGTTTTCTCCAAACTTTTGTTGAGATCCGAACTTCAGTTCAGAAGCCGGATGTTCGGCTAACCCAATACCAGGTGCGAGTACCTTAGTAAATATGGGAACCCGATCCCGAAAGTGAGATTTATTTTCTGCGTAAATCGCCTGTAAGACTGGTAAAAGAATTTCTTTGTATCGGTAAGACTCGTCTGGATTATAAGGAAATTTCAGTAATCCTGAGTCATACAAGCTGTAGTTCAAAGGATTGTGTAACACCTCGAAGGCGAAGGGAACTTGAACTTCATTCAATTTTGTCGTTAAATAATTCATACTCCAAACAGCAGCTTCTGGAGTGAAGTTGAAGTAAACAACTATTCCGTCACTGTGAAACTTGAGAGGCGGTAAACCACCTATGCCATCGCCATTTGCTCTATACCTATCTCCATTAATATAGCTAGAAGGTAACAAGACTGCTACTGGATCGTTTACAGCAGCAGATTGCAAGGCTACAGGAAGATGACGAGCTCGCTGGATGTGTAGAACCACACCATCGAATTCTGCGGCAAGGCTACCATCAGCTTCCTGTTTAACGATGCGGTGTCCGGGATGAAAAAAACCTTTTCCGTGATTGTTTCTATCCAGTTGTTCGTAAAATTCCCAGTCTATTTCTCTGGAATCTATTTCTTGGAGAATTTGTTCGTTCGTCTTAATTCCTGGGCTGACTTCTCTGATACGCGAACCTTCAAAGTAAATGCTATGTATAAATTCTAATAACTGGGAGTTTAAATACTTATCCTGACTTGCTTGAGGCATTTTTTGCAGTTGTGCCACAGTAGCAGCAGGAGTTTCTATAGCAGGATAGTGAGAATGACTGATGCGGAATTCGGAGGATTCTATTTGAATGTTGCTAGCAATATCATGTAAAGTCTCTTGTAAAGTAGGTGGGAATTGCATGATAGATACTCCTACATCCAGTTGTAACAGGGTATTGAATCAAAAATTATAAAATTTAAATTGACAGGAATTTTTCTGGTTTGCATAGTAATTGTGCAGCAATGAAAAAATAAAGGTTTTGGCGACTTAAAGCAATCTCTGGCTGAAGTTGAAACTCTGTTAAGAGTTGATAAATTAAACCAAGTCCAGCAAACTGAACAACCCGTTTGAGAAATTCTGGATAATCTTCTAAAACTTTTGGGTAAGTATTGATATAAGCTTTGGTCATGGCTACAATTGAAGGACGAACGGCTTCTAGAGGGATTGTGGCTAGCTGTAGAGATTTTTTGATTTCAATAGCACGATGCGCGATCGTACTGTCGATCCAGAAGAGAAAATAGCCAAGAATTGCTTGTCCTAAATCGCAAGCTGGATCTCCCCAACTATATGCTTCCCAATCAATAATCTTAATTAGGCTTCGAGCGGAATTCTGAATTTCCGATCGTAACTTATCCCAATGCTGGGGTATGAAAATCTTATGAAATTGAATATTATTGTGTGTTAAACAGCAGTGGCGATGATTCAACACCAGTTCTGTAACTACTTCCCTCACAGCATCTGATTGTTTAAAAATACCAAGAAATCTCCAAGAAAGCGCTTGAGTCTTCTTTAAACTCTCAGGTTCAATCCGGCTGACAAGATAGTCAGAAAGATAATCGGGATAAGGAAGTTGGTAGTTAAATTTACATTCTTCCAGTTCAGTCAGAAAAGCGTGGCATTTCTGAGAACTCATCGTCTGTGAATGTAGCTTTGCTAAAGTTGTTCCCACCAGTTCTGCTAGCGCTATTGGGAAAGCTTCCTGATGTTCATAAAAACTTTTTAAGGTAATATAATCATTTGGGCATTTGTATATAAGTATCGAATTGCTGTCATCAAAATGCAGGACTTCTGGAGTTAAGGAGGAAGCATAATCTAAATCTTTGTGAGACTGCAAAAAATTATAAAGCTTCCACTCTTTAGAAATCCTAAGATCGTTATCCAGTCTACTAAAATGAGGTAGCTGCTTAACAAATAGCTTGCCCTGATTTCTAGTCAACTCGACGACCCAATGAAAAGTCCTGCTATTATTAACGTCAACTTTCAGATGGTCTAAGTCGTCTTTGTGGCATATAGCAGCATCAATTAAGTAATCAAATAGGTTTTTATAGTTGAGTTTGATAGCCACAACAGATACTTTTTCTAGACGAGTGTGTTTTCAGACCCGATAAATTTAATAAATAAACCACAGAATAGGTATTAGAGAGGGGTTATTATTCCACTCTCTATTTAACTAGGCAAATTGGTTTTAGGTGCCAAGCATTATGCTTTGAGCAAGCGATTAATATTCGCAGAGCAATAAGCTTAAGGTGCTACACTGATCGGAAAGATTTGCCCCTACTTCATTGCCAGCTACATCTAGTCCTACCTTTACGCCTCCTCCTACTATTTGAACCAATTCACTATCGGTCAGTTCATTCAAGAAGCTTTCGGAATCGGCAAACAAGTCAGTTCCGGCGATTGTCACGTCATTATTTTCGTCATTATTTTTCGGATTAATCATTTGATTTTCCCTTCTATGTGTCTTGAAATTAATAATTTAGCATACAGTATTCTCCAGTAGTAAGTTCTTCTGCCATAAGAGCTAATCTTCATCAAAAATTCATATGCGTATATATATCCAGAGAATTAGCATTCAGGTAGGAACGCAGCAATTCAACGCCCAAAAGTGAGAATTGCTGGAGGATAGAGGTCATCCGCGCCTGCGGGGAGTCATCTATTGAGTGCCAAGCCTCCAGCAAACCATTGGCAAGTATTTGGCAGCGGTTCATCCCAAAGCTTTCTTGGTCGGCAAATTTGCTGTCTGGTTCCTCTGCTAAACCGACGCCTGGTGCCAGGAACTTGGTGAATAGGGGGACATCTGCGTTAAAGTGCGCTTTTGTTTCTGCATAAACACTCTCAAGAACCTGCCGGACGGCTTCATAGTGACTTTTCTCGAAATAGAGCACGCCTGAGTCGTAGCGCTGATAATCATCAGGATTGTATAGCGTCTTAAAATGAAAGGGAATCGAGATGTTGTTTAACTCGCGCGTCAGACTTCCCATCACCGCTACGGCACCTTCTGGGCTGAAATTGAAGTAAATTCGCACGATTTGTAATTCGCGGTCAGGATGACTCTCACTCCGCAGTCCGGCATTGCCAACTGCCACGTAGAACCCGTTCTGCACTAAATTACGAGGCATTCGGATCGCTACCAACTCACCGATAGCAGCGTTTTCGGCGAGTTGCAGATGCTTCTGGGGCTTAATGTGTAAAGTCAAACCGCCCTTATTCACAGCAAGAGTACCGTCATTTTCTTGCCTCACCACAGACCAACCTCGATCGAAATACCCAGTGCCCCCGTTGCAGGAGTGCAATTGTTCGTAAAATGCTATGTCTACTCCCAAGCGGGTGTTATTTTCTAAATCCTGGTGGAGTGCCAAACTATCTGAATCGGGGTCTGGTGCGAGAACTCTTCGCATAGAACCGTTGTAATAGATACCGTAGAGAAAACTTCGCAGTTGCAGGCTCAAATACTTATTCTGAATATCCGCAGGCATTCGCTGGAAGCGGACGACCACTTCATCTGGTAATTCCAAAGGTTTGTAATTTGGATGGCTGATACAGAAGCTGGAGTGGATTTGCACATTGTTAACAATGTCTTGCAAAGTATCCAGTAGCTGTTGTGAAGCAGAATTAGGTTGTTGAGTTTGAGAGAATTTTCCTAGTTGCATGATAGTTTCGTTGCGATTTAAACATCAAGAGCAGCAGCAGGTCTAAAATTGAGTTAGTTCTGTAGCTGCGGTTCCGAAAACAGTCGCCAAGGATTGTTGCGGACGACCTAACAAACTCTTGGCAACTTGCAGCATACAAATTCCATTATTGCCAAAGGATTTTTGGTACTGAATCATGGCTTGAATCTGTTGAATTAATGCCAATCCTGCAAATTGCACGACTCGCAGCAAGAAATCGGGGCGATGCTTTAAAATCTCCGGGAAGTGATTGAAATAAGCTTTTGTCAGAGCAGCAATGGAAGGTTGAAGCTGTTCCAGTGGGGTCATAGCCAGACGCAGAGATTCTTCAATAGTCAGAGACTTACTAATAACTAAGCTACTCAGCCAGATTTGCAGGTAGCTGGCAATGAGTGTTCCCAAATCAAAGGCAGGATCTCCCCAAGAAGAGCGTTCCCAATCAATCAGCCGCACGATGTTAGAACTTTCTTGTTCCCAATTGGTGTGGAGGAGAATGTTGTTGAGTTTGAGGTCGTTGTGGGTCAAGCAGCAGGGTTGAAAAACCTCGGCAAGTTCTCTCATTGCTTGCCCCAAGCTTTCGTATCGCTGATAGAGCTTAAAGAATTTCAGCCCATCTGCGGGAACTATACCAAAAATTTCCGGTCCGATCTCTTCTATACTGCGAATCCAGTAAGGGACGCGAGCAGGGCTGAGATTATCTGGTTTTGCCGAGAAGAATTCCTGATAGTTTTGGCGGTTGAAAGTGGCTCGATGGATGGTGGCGAGGATGGTGGCGATCGCTATAGCAATTTCACTGTTAAAATTATTGTATTTTTGGTAAAAATTCGCTAAATTATGATATTCATCTAAATATCTTTGGACAATAATAGAATTCTCCGCATCAAAATGCAGCACATCAGGCAAAAATAGGCATAGGTAATTTAGTTCTGAAAATTCCTGCAAGAAGTCTTTGACCCGCCACTCTCCTAAAAGCTCTCCTGCTGCTTGCCCCGAATGATTGTGCCGCTCTTGCTTAATTAATAGCTTGCGACTATCGGGGAAAGTCACTAATAAGTTAAAGTTTTTAGCGGCAACTAGCTCGATCTTAATTAGCGATCGTTCAAAATTATTGCCTAAGCTATGATCGACTAAATAATTTAAAACATTATGAGAATTTAACAGGAATGGCATAAGGAACTCTTTTTAAATATAAATTAATCTTTCGTTTGCGGTGGTTGTTTGCCAGAGAACGCAGCATCAACGAATTCTCACTGCATAAATCGTGTCTTCGTAATTTTATGGCAACACCTCACAGCCTCCACCGGAAATACGAACACTTTACCGTCCACCAAGAGTATATTTGCATAAGTGGGATACTCTTGGGTGGTGTTTTTTATTAATTATGCAATTTGTCTTGATTCGGAAAATTTTACAGCTAACTAAACCCAATCGCACTCGCACTCCTACACTACTGCAAATGGAAGCTGTAGAATGCGGTGCTGCTGCTTTGGGCATTATTCTAGGATATTACTCGCGCATTGTCCCGCTAGCGGAACTGCGGCGCGAGTGCGGCGTGTCGCGAGATGGTTCTAGTGCTTTTTATCTCGTCAAAGCAGCGCGGAACTATGGTTTAAATGCCAAAGGGTTTAAAGCGCAGTTGGAAAAACTGAAAAGCATTCCCTCACCCTACATTGTATTTTGGAATTTTAACCACTTTGTGGTAGTAGAGGGGTTCGGGAAAAAGTGCGTTTATCTGAACGACCCGGCTACCGGACGACGAACGGTTTCTTTGGAAGAGTTCGATCGCGCTTACACTGGGGTTATCCTGGTAATGGAACCAGGCCCTTCTTTTCAAAAGGGCGGTAAAAAAAGGAACACTATCGCGGCTTTAGTGTCGCGGTTGCGGCACTCTTGGGGTACCATTTTATTCTCGCTGTTCGCGGGGTTTTTGCTCACCGTTCCTCGCTTGGCAGTGTCTGCTTTTTCCCAAGTATTCGTGGATGAAATTTTGGTTTCCGAACGCCAAGATTGGATACAGCCTTTGGTGCTGGGAATGGTTCTCACGGCGCTACTCAGGGGTATTCTCGCTTCCCTGCGACTTACCTATTTGCGGAATTTGATGTTGAAGCTGTCGGTAACGATGTCGGGGCAGTTTGTCTGGCACATTTTGCGTTTGCCAGTTGGGTTTTACGCACAGCGGTTTGCGGGTGAAATTAGCAGTCGCGTGTCGCTAAATGACAAGGTTGCGGGGATACTTTCGGGTACTTTGGGTAAAACAATCATCGACACGGTGATGATGATTTTTTACTTTTTAATTATGCTGCAGTACGATCGCCTGCTGACAGGAATCGCCCTGGTTTTTGCCTCAATTAATTTCTTCGCCCTACAGTTGATGTTGCGGACGCGGGTGGATGCGAATCTCAAGCTGGCGCAGGAGTATGGTAAGGTGAACGGGGTGGCGATCGCAGGCATTCAAACGATCGAAACACTGAAAGCTTCTGGTCTGGAGTCCGACTCGTTTGCCAAGTTCGCCGGCTACTACGCCAAAGCGCTGAACGCACAGCAGGATTTAGGTTTACAATCTCAAGTTTTAACAATCCTACCCACGCTGCTGTCGGCCTTGATGACAGCCTCTATATTAACAGTCGGCGGCTTGAAGGTAATGGACGGGACGCTGAGTGTGGGGATGCTGGTTGCTTACCAAAGTTTAATGGCTGGTTTTTTTGGACCGATCGACAGTTTAATTAATTTTGGCAGTTTGTTGCAAGATTTGGAAGCCGATTTAAACAGACTGGATGATGTATTGCAAAATTCAGTGGACTCAGAGGTGGAAAGAGGGGGAGAAGCGGAAAAGGAAAAAGGGGGAACAACTTTTTCTCTTCACCAATCACCAATCACCTCTCGCTTGCAGGGTTATGTTGAATTGCAGAATATCACTTTTGGTTACAGTCGGGTAGAAAAGCCCTTGATTGAAAATTTTAGCTTGAGTTTGAAACCCGGTCAACGAGTGGCGGTTGTGGGGACTAGCGGTTCTGGTAAGTCTACCGTTGCTAAGCTAATTTGCGGTCTTTACCAACCTTGGTCGGGAGAGATTCTCTTTGATGGTACACCCAGAAAACAGATTTCGCGTTCTGTTTTAACTTCTGCTTTGGCAATGGTGGAACAGGATATCTTTCTGTTTGGTGGAACTGTGCGGGAAAATCTCACTTTGTGGGATTCGACTGTAGCGCCAGCGGATTTGATAAAGGCTTGTCAGGATGCAGCGATTCACGACACGATTCTATCATTGCCCGGAGGATACGAGGCGAAGCTGATTGAAGGGGGAATGAATTTGAGTGGGGGACAGCGCCAGCGATTGGAAATTGCCCGCGCTTTGGTGAGAAATCCGGCGGTGTTGGTGTTGGATGAGGCAACCAGTTCGCTGGATGCTCAAACTGAGTTGATGATAGACCGGAATTTGCGACGGCGCGGTTGTTCTTGTGTTGTGATTGCCCACCGACTCAGTACGATTCGGGATTGCGATGAAATTATTGTACTGGAGCAGGGTTTGGTTGTACAGCGGGGTACTCATGAGCAGTTGTGGGCCCAAGGGGGGAGTTATGTGCGTTTGCTTAGCAGCGAAGGATGATTTTTAGAAGCCCGACTTTTTAGAGAAGTCGGGCTTCTAGGGATAGAGTCTTAAGTGGGGTTGCTGAATACAGGTATGAATTCCAGATTTTCCAATTGCTATAAGCCCGCTTGAAGGTGAGTTTTGTAACATCAAGCGAAAAGTTGAGCCTTATTGATGTTAGCACTACCATTTAATTCCTTAGTACGAAGTGAAACACAGAGATAGCTGCTAAAAAATATGCAGTTTTATTAACTTGATGAGCCAGTCCTTGAGAAACTTTAATCAAAGGGTAAATAATGAAACCAATTGCCAATGCCTCTGCAATAGAGTAAGTAAGGGGCATAGTGAGAAGAATTAGGAATGCAGGAATTGCTTCTGCTGGATCTTTCCAGTTAATGTTTTGCACGCTACTCATCATCAAAAAACCCACCATAATTAATGCAGGTGCTGTAGCGAAAGCAGGCACTGCTGCAAATAAGGGAGTAAATAATACAGAAAGCAGAAACAGGGCTGCTACGATCGCAGATGTGAAACCACTCCGGCCCCCCTCTGATATGCCGGAGGCAGATTCCAGATAGGTCGCGCATGGAGAAGTGCCCATCAATGCCCCAAAAGTTGTGCCTGCAGCACCCGCCAACAAAGATTTAGTAGCGCGAGGCAATTCACCATTTTCGTTGATGTAACCAGCCTGTTGTCCCAAACCAGTAAGTGCGCCAATGGTGTCGAAAGAAGTTACAAATAAAAAGGTAAGTGTGATAGACACAAAATTCCAGATTTGCTTGGGTGTAAGGTAATTCAAACCTGTAAATGCTTGATTAATCAAGTCTTGCGGCCATTCAGGTAAGGCAATAATTTTTTCAGGAGAGGGAGCAATGCCTAGTATCCAACCTAACAGCGCTGTAGCGAAAATACCCCATAATATCGCTCCTTTAACATGACGTGCTACCAAAGTAGCGGTCAGCAATAAACCAAAAGCTGAGAGTAAAGTAGCTGGTTGCCTGAAGGAGCCAATAGTTGTTAAGGTCGCTTTACTAGCAACAATAATACCTGCTCCGAGAGTGGGAGGTTCAGGAACACCAGAAAGACCAATATAGGCGATGAACAAACCAATACCCGCTACCGTGGCGTGTTTGAGGGAAGCTGGAATCGCTTTAATAATTTGGACATGGATATTGCATAGAATCAACGAAGTGAAAATTAAGCTTGCGATGAGGACAGATGTTAGCGCCAACCGCCAATTCATCTGCAAGTCCAACACAACTGAGAAAGCAAAAAAAGCATTTAGACCCATTGCGGGAGCGAGGGCAAAGGGGTAATTAGCTAATAGTCCCATTAAAGCAGTTGCGATCGCCGAGGAAATGGCAGTGGTAGTCAGAAGCTGATTGAACAAATCACCAGGCTGATTGATAAATATAGCATTTGATAAGATTCTGGGATTCACGACCAAAATGTAAGCCATAGTCATAAACGTCGTGACACCTGCTAGAACCTCTGTTCGGTAAGTAGTACCATTATGTTTAAACCTAAAAAATTGAGGAACTGAGGTAGTTAAAATATATTTTGGCGTAAATATTTTCATAAAGTTCTTGGCAATATTCAATTTTTCGATTATTATGACTTACAAATTGACATAGTGCAAAATATGCGTACTTATATAAAGCAAAAAAATTAAGGACTGGAGTTAGTTTTTAACTCCAGTCCTTTTTGGTAGTTCAGAGAGTGTTAGGTATTATAATGCCGGAATGAAGTATTGCTATCCACACCCTATAAACTATTTCCAAGATCAGTTGCTGTGCCGTTTACGCCCTGTAAAAGTACCTCTCCAAAAGTACCCACATTACCGCTTACGAGTTGCCCAGCTCCAGAAACAGTATTTCCTGCGAATTGGATCGTCGCTGATGTTGGTGTACCCTGATTGCCAGAGTCTGAGATGGCTCCAGTAAGATTACTAGCAAGATCACCAACAATGCCGCCACCTACTACTGCCATTAAATCTGCATCATCCAATTCTTCAATAAGGTTAGATTGGAAACCAGCGATTTGAATGTTAGACATAAATTCTCCTTCAAGTTTTCTTGTGTTTGTTTTAATTGCGATCGAGCATTTTTTACTATTAGTAATTGTTGCATCATTACATCCTGCGTGAAATTTACCCATAGATATAAAAAAGTATCAATTTCAACAGTAATATTTATGTCTTTTGGCATAAATAGAGAACTCTTATTGCCGTGGTATGGGGATTTTAGCAGGGTAATCTGGTATGTCGATTGTGGCGATCGCGTGATTCGAGGAACCTCTTTCGCGTTTTGATACCTGGCACTCGCTGAGTGTCAGGAAACCAGGTTGCGCGATCGCTCAAAATTTTTCACCCCCAAGAGGGTTGACCAGCTATCAACTTACTTCCTCAGTAAGACTTGCTAGCTGGTTGTGGTTGAGGTTGACGACTTACCCAACTGACAGAGAAACAATAAAATTGCGATCGCATAATAAACTTCTGCCTTCTACCTTTTTCACTCCATTTGTCTCGCCACCAATTGTGCAAACAAACCCTCTTGCTGCACCAACTCCTCGAACTTCCCCACCTGCACCACCCGCCCCGCTTCAACAACATAAATCCGATCCGCATGGCGAATTGTACTCAATCGGTGGGCAATTACAATCCTCGTCGCCTTCAACTTATCCAAACTTTCAACCACAATCCCTTGCGTGCGGTTATCCAACGAACTCGTCGCCTCATCCATCACAATAATTTTCGGCTGATTCACCAGGGCCCTGGCAATCAACAACCGCTGCTTTTGCCCTCCCGAAAGATTGGTTCCCCCCTCACTAATCACCGTGTGCATCTTCATCGGCATTTGCTCAATATCTTCAGCAAAACCCGCCATCCGCGCCGCTTCCCAAGCTGTTTCGTGCGACACCAAGGCCCCAGCCGCGATATTCTCAAAAATCGAACCACTACCAATCCGACCGTTTTGCAGCACGACCCCCAACTGCCTTCGCACCGCCACCAAATCTAACTCCGCCAAATCTTTGCCATCGTAACAAACCCTTCCCGAATTCGGCGTTTCAAATCCCAACAACAACCGGACAATCGTTGACTTCCCACTTCCCGACGGCCCGACGATCGCCACAAATTCACCCGGTTGAGCGCGCAGAGTGATATCGTCGAGTACAGGCAATCCCTCATCCCGATAGCGAAAAGTCACCCCCTCCAAAGCCACCCCACTCTGCAACTGACCCGGATTTACTCTATGAAGTTCGTACTCCGGTTTCGTTTGCAAAATCGGCTTTGCCCGTTCCCACAGCGGCACAATTCCCAAAATATCAGTCACGGTACTGCTAATACTGCTTACAGCGCCGCTAAAAATCCCCAACGCCGAATTAAAAGCCAAAAACGTACCCGTCGTCAACCCGCTACCGTCATTAGCTTGGGCCATCTGAATCGACAGTACGCCAAACCAATACAAAAGTGCCGAACTCACCAAGGACAGCGACTCGTTGAACACGCCCATTCTATCTTGAAGGCGCTGCAAACCAGCTTCCAACTTCATGCGATCGCCGTACTTTTGGGCCCAAGCTGCAAACGCCCTGTCTTCCGCCTGCGCCACCCGCAGCTTAGCCACCCCATTAATGAGTTGTACCACCAACCCGCTAATCTCGCCATCCAATTCTTGCAGCCGTCGCAAATTGCGGATTACCAAAAAATTAACCGCAGACGTGACTGCGGTTGTCAGCAAAGCTATCCCCACCCCCACAAAAGCGAGTTGCCAACTGTAAACAAACATCAGCACCAAATTCAGCAAACCGAACACTCCACTCATCAAAGTGCGTAGCGTTCCCCCCGACAGTATCTTGCGAATTTGGTTCACTGACAAGGTGCGGTTGAGCAAGTCGCCGGAAGTATATTCCCGAAAAAAAGCCGGACTCAATCCCAGGAGTTTATCCCATATTGCCATTTGCAACGAACTATCAACGCTGTTCTCGACTCGCAGCGCCACAATCCCTTGAGACATCCCAAACGCTGACCTTCCCAAACCCAGCGCCAACAATGCCAGCGCTAATTGCCATAATAAATTGCGATCGGCATCTGGAATCGCACTATCCACCAAAATTCCCGTCGCCTGCGGCACCACCATCCCCAGCAGGGTAGCAATAATTCCCACCGCCATAATGCTGGCGATGTCTTTTTCATACCCCTTGAAGCCAAACTCTAACAAGGGCAGCACATTATTAATCACACTAGGTAACGGTCGGTAAAACTGGTAAGCTTCCGGTGCCAAAGTCGCCGCCACCGTCTCATTCACCCTCGTCTGAGTTTGAGTTACTCCATCGAACAAAACGTAACCGTTACCAACAACTAACAAAGCCACCGGATGCCCTGCAATTGTGCAAGCTAAAGCAGGGCCGTATTCTCTTCGCCACCAGCCATCCTCCAACACCACCATCCGAATCCGAAATTGGGAGGAACGCGCTATAGCCTCCACCGAATCTTTTAGAGATTTGAGTTCTTCCAACTGCGTCGGAGGACTAATCGTTATTCCCATCGCTTTTCCCACTGCACCCGCAGCAATTAACAAAGGAATTCCTTGCTGGAAGGATACCGTTTCTTGCTGCGGTTTGACCACACCCGCTAACTTAGACAGGGCTGAATTGACTGCGATTAGATTCAGTTCTTCTCTTTCTTGAAGTTGTCGAAAAGCCGCCTCTGTTTTCTGCAACTCCTGCCAGTTCAAATAATTAAATAAATCGGTATGTAAATCGGCTAAAATGTTTGGCAGTGAAGCAGCACTCTCGGAATTGATGAAGGATAATTCCTGCGAAGCGAACGCCGCTGTGTATTCCTGGCTGAATGTCTTCTTTAAACGGTTTACCCAACCATTCACTAACCCAATTGCTTTTTCTTCACCAACTGTTACCTGCGCGACCAAATCTGCTGTTTTAATTTGGTATAATTCTGTGGGTTCGATCGCCACGGCCAAAAGCCCCCATTCTTCTCCCAGCGCTGCACCAAATAAAGCTTCCCCCGCACCCACATCGAACAAATATTGGCGATCGCCGCTAACTAAACTATCCTTGACTTTAGTGGCAAACAATGCTAAAAGACCAGTTTTGATAATCCAGATATTTTGTCGATCGTCCAACAACAGCGGTTCATTTCCTTTGAGGCAGTAAAGGATATCCATTGGAGAAAGATTTACATTTTGACATTATAGAGCGATCGTATAGCAATCCTTGCGGGAGTCGTAAATTTTTTACCCCACCCCAGCCCTCCCCGAACTCGCGGGGAGGGAGTAAGAAATTCACAAATGATTTAGCATCGCTATAGTAGTCTCAAAAAAGATAAGTTGGCAGTAATAAAGTTTAAAAAAAGGCGTTGCATAATGGTGCTATGAATTGAGGTCAAGCTTTCAAATTCTAGGATGTCCCCATTCCTCAACGATCGATCGATCGCGCTATTGAGCAGCGCCATATTTTCTTCATCTCCCACTCCCCCCCTGTTCCCATATCTCCTCTGCCATAACAGACAATTTATATGCGTAGCAGAGCTGGCGATCGCTCATTTTAGGGCGTATAAATTATGTTGAAGTAAATGCCGTTATCTTGCAGATTGTCGCCTTTATCGCTAATCCTCACCAAAGGAAAAGCGTAATCTACGCGCAGGTTCACCCGCTGTATCGGTTCCCAGATTACCCCCAAACCCACACCTGCTAAAAATGTCTGATTGGTTAATTTATTAGGATTGTTCGCAACGTTCCATACCGTACCCGCATCCAAAAATGGAGCTAATTGTAGTTTGGGATTTCCCGAAGCATCGCGCTGCAAAGTAATCCGATCTTCGATGGAAACTCTGAGGCCGTTATCGCCAGAACGGACATTTTGGCGGTAGCCGCGCAAAGATTGCCCGCCGCCAATTACAAATTGCTGGGAAGGCAACAAACTATTAGCTGACAACTGCAAGTCTGCCTGCAAAATTAATAAATGTTTGTCATTCAATCGCTGTACTCGCTGCACTTGACCCAGCCAACTTAAAAATTGTCCGTCTGGATCGGAACCTTCGTTTTGAGTAGCATCAAACAAGCTAGTGCCGATCGTAAATTGCGATCGCAAGGCCCAAGCGCCCTGGGGGTCGCGCCGAATGTAGTCCTGTCCCAGCTTAATTGCACTCGTAGTGCTGACACCATTGGAGTCCGGCCCGATGCCAAAAGCATAGGGGTCGCCGGCGACAAAAGTTCTGCCTGTCTGATAAGTAAAACCGGCAGACAAGGCAAATTCTTCGATCGGGGTTCTCCGCAGCGGCTGGCGGTAACTAATTTCAAATAAATGCGATTTTCCCGAAATGTCAAAACTGTCAAAAGGTTCTTGTACGATACTGTTTCGGTTCGGTGCCGCCCTCAACTGCAAAGTGCCGTTCATCGCATTTAGCGGGATGCGGTAGCTGAAATCGAACACGTCTGAATCGCCAAGCGATCGATAATAAGCCGCTGCAAGTTCGTCGCCATTTCCTGTTATATTGCGGTGCCGCAGACTAACTCCCAATCTTTCGGAACCGACACTCGGAGGCGAATAATTGTCAAAGCTGAAAGTAGGTTGAAACGGATTAGCTTCCGAGACTCGGACTATCAGAATGCTCTCGCCTTCATTATCCCCAGCCCGCAGGCTGGCTTCTACATTGTCAAATAAAGGATCGACCCGCAACAGCCGCAGTTGGTCTTCTAAGGAAGCTGTGCTTAAAGGCATTCCGGCACCGAGTCGAATCCGGCTGCGGATGTAACTTGGATGCAATCTTTTAGTTCCTTCTACCTCAATTCGGGCTAGCTTGCCTTCGATAACTTGAATTTGGACTACCCCTGCGGTGATAGTTTGGGGCGGCAAGACTGCTCTCGAAGTGATGTAGCCACGATTGAGGTAAATTTCGGTAATTTTGTCGGCGATTTGTTTGAGTTGTTCTAGGGTGGCAGAACTGCCCTCTAACGGCTTGACTAAGGCATTAATTTCGTCTTGACTTAAAATTGTGCTGCCAACTACTTGAATTTTCTGCACCTCAATTGCTGTATTCGGCAGGGTTGGGGGAACTGGCGACGGAGGGCTAGGCGCTACTGTTGGCGGTAATTGGGGAGGTTCTGGCGAAGGCTGGGGGGCCGGTTGCAGAAATCGATCGCGATTTGGATCTGGCTGAGTCGGCGGTAACAGCGGATTTGGTACTCGACGATCGCGGTTTAAGTCGGGCGGGAGGTTTCCCGGTGGCGTCTGCGGGTTCTGGGCTAAAAAATTACAATCTAGCGGGTTCTGACATTGGGGATCGCTGTCAACCAGATTTTTTGATTCGGGCAAGATGCCAGCACCACAAGCAGTTTCATCGATTGTGGAACAGGCATCTTGCCTGTTCTCGGCGGGGTTCGATTGTGCTTCTGGTTCGGAGTCGGTCTCGATCCAATCGGGGAGTTGATTTAAATTTGTGGCAGTTTCATTTTGCTTGATTTCCAGTTTTTGCAGTGCTAATACTTCGTTGCCCGGATCTGCTGAGTTGTCAGCGGCGGCTGGCAACTGAGAAATATCGGCAGTTTGGGATATAGCTTTATTGGCATAAAAGCAAGCGATCGGGAGCCCAGTCAGAAGCGAAATCGCCAACCGAAATATTGCAATATTTGCACTCGGGCGCATAATTAATATTTTGTCTAAAATAAGTTGGTATGCTGCTTGACTCTGCCAGTTTATCATTTAGTATTGAGCGCAATTTAACAATAAAAATTTCCCCAGTCGGGCTTTCAAGAGGCAAGCGAGGCGGAACTGCTTACGAGTACAAAAATTTTAATTTATTGAGGACGATCGACCAAAAAACGCGGAACAGGCAAAAATCATCTGTAGCACTGTCAAATACGACAATCGAAACCGGGTTTTTGATACTTGCTCCAGAAGTCATACCATTTTAGATTTTAGATTTTTGATTTGGCAATGACTTATGGCGATCGGGGTTTGGGGCAGGGGGCTACGGTTGCATTCTTTTTTGAAACTGGTGTCGAATTATTTTCTTGTGATAGGTGTTAACTCACTGGTGACTAATGGTTCTTGGGCGATGTTGCCAAGTTCGACTGAGTTCAACACTTCTAACCACTTGAGCGCTAAACTGGCATCGCTGGGAGACTCTATACGCAATTGAGCTAGAGTTGCCAGGTACTCGTACCAGAGACCTTGTTCGGCGAATATGCTGAGTTTGGCGCGGCTGTCGGGCGATCGATCCAACTCTATTTTCACGGTTGGGGCGAGTGCAGTGCGGTTGATCCACCCGGAAACGAGAACATCATCTGTAGAGTTTTTTGGGTTGCATTTGATAGTAAAGTACCATTGATAGTTTTTTCCCACTTCCAGGGCTGGCGAGTTGCCGTCGGAGCCGAGGCTGACGCTAACGATACCTGCACGGCTAGTTACCATCCGAAAACTTTTTTTGTATAGTGTTTTGTCCCTTTCGTCTGCTAACTCAAACTGAACTGTTTTGTCGAGGGCTACGGGAAGGTAGTAAAAAAATGTCGGTTTTGCTGATATGGTTTGCCCCATAGTTGATTGGGGAATCAAGGCAGTTAAAGCAGTTGTGGCCGTGGGGCATTCTAAGCCGCGGGTTCCTCCCCCTTCCCGCCTTCCAGGTACTCCGTCCTCCGGCGGTTGAAAGTTATTCCATGCGGCTCTCAATTGCTGGCTGTTCGGTTTGTTTCCGCTTGATTCAGGGGGTTGAACTGTTTGCCAGTTGAGAGGTAGCTGGGGTCGTGAGGGGCGCTGGACGCTGTTTGCGGGGCTGTTGATAGCCTCTGCTGGTATTAAGAAACTACCGGTGGCAACTGCCTCTAAAGACAGAATTAAGGAAAAGGCACCGATGTTTAGAGCAGACTTCCAAGCCATGACCAACCTGCCTTCTGATGAACCGAAAAACTTTGTCGCACGATTTTATTCTACCCAAGGTTTTGGGGAATCCTGCAATCTGTTGTACTTAATTTATATCTTTAGGCAGATACGATTAGTTTGGCCGTTCCAATCGACATGGACTTCGCGGTCGCGTTTTTCAGTGGTAGCTTAGTGGTTATACTTAGTTGCATTCAGGGCCGCAAGTTAGGTTGAGCTTGTTAAACCCAACTTTGACCCAGACAAATATTCCGGGTTTTTTAGGTCTGACAAGAGGCTACAACGAGTCTTTTCTTAAAAATACCCGGTTGATGCGTCAGCCCTGGATATCAGGAACCTCGGCAATTTTGCTTGTGAACCTCAAGCGCTCGGCTACAACTTACACATCAGGTTTTCTGTACAATAGCGGCAAGAAATTTAACATGAATCTCGATTCACCTGTTCTCTCGGACAAACAACCTTCGGGGCTGCGGATGGTAAGACCCATAGGAGTCTTGGCACTGCACGGCATTGCTTTTTTAGGAAATAGATTGTTCGCTGTCGATCGCGCCGAAGGGCTGCTATTGGAGATCGATCGAGAAAGTGACAACACTACTGTTTTGAATCCTTATCAAACGGCTAAGTTTGCCGGCGCAACCGGGCTGGCTATTTCGGAAGATACTCTCTGGTTTGCGCGGGATGAGGATATTTGTTGCTGTCGGGGCGCAATTCGGGACGGGGCGATAACTGAACTCAAGCCGGAACATTTTGTTTCGCTTTCTTATCCTGCTGACGGGATTGCTGTGTGGCAATCTACGCTTTATGCGACTTGCCAAAGATTAAACTCGATTCTGGTTTTTGACCTGAAAACTGGTCGCGAAATTACTCGGTTTTACGCTCCGGGTATTGGGGTGGAAAATATCACAGTCCGGGATGAGGAAATTTGGGTGTGCGATAAGACTGAGCAAACTGTTTACTGTTTGGAACGGGGAACTGGGGAGATTAAATTTAGCGTTTTGACTCCCTTTGAATCGCCTTCTGGTTTGGCTTTTCACAAGGATGTGGAAACTGGGGAGGAGGTTCTGTACGTGGCTTATGCCGGGGATGAACTTTACATCCGGGACGATCCGAATTCAGAAGATCCTTTTCAGTTGACGAAGCGCGATCGCACTTTTATTCAGCCTTTGTCTTTTCACTACAATGAAGCTGACCGCTACGCTCTGTCAAACGGTTTTTTGATGGAAATGTCTTATGCGGAGGAACTGTCTCCTCTCGATGAGGTAGAAATCGAAAATTTGGAGTGGCGGATTGCTTTGCCTTCGGAAACTCACCGGCAAAAGGTAAGGAGTGTGACGCCGATCGGAATGCCTTTTACTGAGGAAATTCAGGAAGGGGAACGGGTGGCGGTGTTTAAGTTCGATCGGCTGCACCCTGGGGAACGCCGAATTTTTGGCTGGAAGGCTTTGTTAGAAGTTCGATCGATTAAGTATCACTTGTCGCCTCGGGATGTCGAAAAGATTCCCAAGCTGTCGCCGGAGTTTGCCGCTAAGTATTTGGTGGATAATGATAATTTGGCGATGGATACGGAGATCGTGCGATCGGCTGCTGTGGCTGCCATTGGCTCGGAAACTAATATTCTGAGGCAGTTACTGAGCATTCGCAATTTTGTTTACGACCAACTTTCTTACGGGATTAGGCCTCACATTGACACTCCCGATATTGTACTGCGCCGCGGCATCGGTTCTTGCGGCGAGTACGTGGGGTTGTTGTTGGCTTTGGCAAGGTTGAACCGGATTGCTTGCCGCACGATCGGGCGCTACAAGTGTCCGGCTTTTGCGGACAGAAAAGGGGTGTCGCTGGAGCCTGATTTCAATCACGTTTGGCTGGAATTTTACATTCCGGGTTTTGGCTGGGTGCCGATGGAATCTAATCCTGATGATATTCAAGACAGAGGCCCTTATCCTTTGCGATTTTTTATGGGTTTGGCTTGGTATCACGTAGAAATTGGCAAGGGAATTCGGTTTCAAAGTCTCACCAGCGGGGGTCTTCCTTTAAATAAGGAGGAGGTTTCCGTGGGGAGTCTGGCAATTAATCATGTGAGGTTTACAATTTTGGAAGATTTGCCAGCAGTTTGAATCGAGTGCTAACAGTTAACAGTTAACCGTCAACATTTTACAGTTAATTGTTAACATTTTTAATCTAAAATCGAAAGTAGAAAATGTAAAATCAGAGGAAGAGGCGTTGTGGAATTTTCGATTGCTAATGTTCTCGTTTTAGTGGCTTTTGTACTGCTGCTGATTGTGACTGGCGGGGTCGCTTATTTGACGGCGGCTGAGTGGCGCGATCGCAGGCGGTTAGATAAGGCTAAACGGAAAAAACAGTAGCTGTTTGCTGTTGACAAATTGCAAATTTTATGATAAAAAATAAGGCGACCCAACCAGGTCGTCTTATTTTTTGATTTGAGATATACCAGAAGGAAGAAGGAAAAAACAAGAAGCAACAATCGCAATGGTTTCAGCAATTTAAAATCTCCCGATCGACTTGGCGGTAGCTATACAGCATATTCCAAGTTTATGGAGTGTAGGGACACGGCACGGCGCCGTGTCCCTACGGGAATCGAACGATAGGCGGGTGTACTTCATAAACGTAGAATCTGCTGTATTTTCACCGCAGGTAAAAGCAAGTTGGGTAACATAAACGTTGTAGGTTTGTAGTGAGAACTTGACTCCTAGTAGTTTTATGAGGACTCAAGTCCTCACTACAAAACAATTGATTTGATTGCAGCCGTTCGAGCGCACATACAGCGTATTCCAGGTCGAGCGAGTAGGGACACGGCATTGCCGTCTCCCTACAGGGATCGAAGGATAGGCGACTGTACTTCACGAACGGGGAATCTGCTGTAAGATGATTCACGGGCGTCTCGCCCGCGCCACCATAAATACAAAGGAAAAAGGGGATTCTAGAGTTGGTATTTTAAGTCCACTCTCTGAAAAATGTATTTTCTTGCCAAGCGGCGGCGGTGCGTTTTTCAAGTGCTGCCATTTCTGTTGTGTTCAGGGGTTGGAATGCTTGGGCGACTTTGAAGTTTTCTTCTAATTGCTTTACTGAGTCGGCAGCGATGATGCAAGAGTGCACGCCGGGAAGTGAAAGCGTGTAGCCCATTGCTTGGTGCATTCCATCTAAAACACCGTTTTGAAATAATTTGCCGTAAGCTGGTATTTTCATGGCTATGACGCCGATGTTTTTGGCTTTGGCGACTGGTAAAGCGCTGGTAACAAAGGAGCGCGGATGGTGTTTTTCGGCGGCGTTGAGGCAGATTAATGTGGTGTCAAAAGGATAGCGCTGCAAGCCTGCGGCAATGATGGCTGGTTCGTGGTGTCCGGTGATGCCGGAAAAACGAATTATTTTTTGCTGTTTGGCTTCTTCGATCGCCTTTATTGCTCCTTTGGCACTGAAAATTTGGTCTAATTCTGTTTGGAATGAGACGTGGTGGAGTTGCCACAAGTCTAGCCGATCGGTTTTCAATCTTTTGAGCGATCGCTCTAAATCTCTCCACGCGCCGTCTCTGTCTCTGGCGGCAGTTTTTGTGGCTAAGAATAGGCCCGATCGATATTTTGGCAAAACTTTGCCTAAGTTTTCTTCGCTGGGCCCGTAGTCGGCTGCCGTGTCAAAATAACGAATGCCTAGTTCGATCGCGCGTTCAATTTGCGCCACCGCTTCTGCCTCTTTTCCCTGCTGCGACAGCGGTGTTTGTCCGGCCCCACCCAAACCGAAAATCGGCACTTTCACGCCGGTGTTGCCTAACAGTCGTTCTGGCATTTTTACTGTGGCGGCCGCCTGGTTATTGGGTGCGGCTGCGATTTCCCGATCCTGCTGTTCGAGTGCCTTAGCACCTGCAATACCGCTGGCAACAGCTATACTGCTCAATATAAAATTGCGGCGAGTCTTTTTGCGGGTCATTGTTTCTGTCTCCTCAGAATATGTGAGTTGAGATTAACCAGAAAGTTAAATTAAGTCATCAGTCATCAGTAGCACCTGCAATACCGCTGGCAACAGCTATACTGCTCAATATAAAATTGCGGCGAGTCTTTTTGCGGGTCATTGTTTCTGTCTCCTCAGAATATGTGAGTTGAGATTAACCAGAAAGTTAAATTAAGTCATCAGTCATCAGTCATTAGTCATTAGTCATTAGTCATTGGTTATTGCTTATTGCTTATTTGTCCTATTTTTCTTGTTAGTTGTTCGTTCTAATAACCAGCAACCAATAACCAGTAACCCATGCCCCATGCCCCATGCCCCATGCCCTATGCCCTATGCCCTATGCCCTTATCAATTATCCATGCGCGAATCAGTTCGTTTATCTGTTCTGGTACTTCGTCGTGGGGACAGTGACCGGCTTTAATAAAGTGTTCTGTCAACTGCGGATAGTGTTTGCGAAATTTAGCGCTTCTTTCTGTAGAATTCATCCACGGGTCAGCTTCTCCCCACAGCATTAGCAATGGGCTGGTTAATTGACTCAGCAATACGTCAATTTTTTCGCCTTGAGGTGTTCGGAATACGGAAGCGAATACTTTGGAGGCACCGGGATCGCAGGAGGGAAGGTAAATTTCTTCTACTAATTGGTCTGTGACGGCGCTTTGGTCGAGATAAACTTTTTCCAGGGTTTTCCGAATTGTCGATCGCTGGCGCACGTACTGGAACAGCAGAAAACTTGCCCAATCTTGCTGAAATAAGGTTTTAACTACCGCAGATATGGCTTTTTGCAAAGGCGGGGCTTCGGGTGCGGGCTGCGGTTCGCTGAAGGGGCCGGCGCTGTTGATCAATATGAGTCCGGCGGCTGATTCGGGGCGCCCGGCTGCTACACACAAGGCGGCGTAGCCTCCGAGGGAGTTGCCGGCTAGAACGGCGGGCCGGCCGATGATGTTGGTGATAAAGTCGTGGAGTTGGTCGCGCCAGAGGTCGCCGCTGTACTGCAATTCGGGTTTTGCCGATCGCCCGAATCCGATCAGGTCGATCGCCCACACTTCAAAGTCTTTGCTCAGGCCGCTGATATTTTTGCGCCAGTGGTCTGTGGAAGCGCCAAAACCGTGAATTAACAGCAGGGGAGGGCGTTCTGGATGCCGGTCGCTGGATCTAACGTAGTATACTGAATGCCCCCGCCACTGCCAGTAAGTGCCGGCTATGGGGGCTGTGGTGATGGCTGGGGTTGTTTGCATGATGTAAAGAAATAATTATTTACTTTAACTATTGTATCGCGACGTTCAGATTTATAAAGAGTCGCAAACGCGCCGGGGTTCGTGTAGCAAAGCATTCGTCAGTTTGGGCGAGTTGGGTTCTCGCGGACGATCTCACTCAGACACAATAAGTTTTGTAACGAATATTGATTTTGTGAGGGTCGCACCAATAGGAGATATTTTGCCCGATCGCATTTGGGAAAGATATCGGGTTTTTGCTGCAACACACCTAGGTATGATAATTTTGCTGTGCGCTGGCAAGAACAAGTTTTGGGGCAATCGGCGCCAACCAGGGGCTGCCAGGCCAGAACTCCGTTTGCCAGGGTCAAGGGATCGGCTTGTTTATAGATATTTGCAAGCTTTTCAAGGTGGGGATCGTTTGATACGCAGCAGTTGACGGCTTCAAAGAGGCAGCGAGCCCAAGCATTGCTAGTTGGCAAAAGCCGACATCAAACATCGGGCTGCAGGCAGAAGTTATAAGTAAAATTACTGATGGTTCTAGACGGAAGTTTCTGAGAATCGCAGAATATTTTGTGACGTGCTTTGCTGTTCTTAACTGCTTGGATACTCTAAGATAGAAATAGAGCTGCGCCGCTCAATTAATTAGCATTTTGAATACTAGGGAGCCAACTATGCAGGGTGTGAACTTTATCCACCTGAAAGTTAGGGAGTTTTCTGAGTGATTGCTATTTCAGCCCGTCCGGTCGGACGCAATTGGATTACGATTAGCTTCGCTTCTACCCTATACCTTTGTCCTATTTTGGATCTGCTCCTAGCAGAGCTTCCGGATCGCTGGCAAGCGGAATTGCGGTTGGGGCTTCAAGAAGCTTTGGTAAATGCTGCTAAGCATGGAAACAAGTTAGACCCAGCTAAAACTGTTGGAGTCCGTTTTTCGGTCGTCCAAAACCAATATTGGTGGGTGATATCGGATGAAGGTTCTGGCTTTAATGCCCCTTGCAATTGCAACCTTTATACCGATGATTGCGACAGTCTCTTAGCAGACGATGTTGCAGATGAATCTGCACTCCCCCATGTTGAACAAGAATGTGGTAGAGGTTTGTTTATTCTTTACCAAATATTCGATCGCGTAGAGTGGAATTCTGAAGGTACAGAGTTACGGCTGTGCAAAGAAATTCCCAGTCGCTCCCGGCTGCCTCGCTTGCGCTAGCACCTATATTTGGTAGCAGTTTTCACCTCAGCTAGACCTGCAAATTTTTTCGTTTCCGGGCCCAACCTTGGACTGAGAATTTGAAAGACCTGGCTATTGATAGCTGATCGTAATGCAAAATGTGAGTTTTGAGATCGAAAATTATAAATCTTTTGATCTCACAATCGCGCTGCTCGATCGAGCGGCGCGATTGTCTAAATTTTGAGCGACTAATCAAGTCCAAAGTCAAGACTCAACGCTCAAAATAAATTATTTGCCGTGGGTGGGACAGGGAGGAGCCGATATCGATCGATCCAGCCATCCTGCTGCTTGTTGTAAGCGCGGGAGAGCCTCTTCCGGCTGTTTTTTGAGCAAAAAGACCAGAGCGGCCGCGGCTTGCTCGCAAGCCCGCGCGGAACGGTTGGCTTTGAGGCGGTGCCAATCTTTTTCGTGGATGGCGAGGCGCGCGGCTAGAGCTTGGGCTAGTTCTACCGTGCTCAGCTCGTTGAGGTTGACAGTTTGGGTTGTTTGTGTAGTTTCAAGCATAGGTGGCAATTATAGGGATTTGGCTGCCGTTTCTAACTTTAACAAATAATATACTGGACATAATATTACAACTAATCATAGCGAATCGGTTTTTTTAAATTATTGTCAGGTTTGCAGATCGAAATGCCTCAACAGCCATCAGAGTTAAATCGAGAGACACCGGAAGATGATGAAAGCGAGTTTGTTCAAGCCCTCGCAGCAGTGGAGCGATCGCTCGCGGCAGTCAAAGAACGGTACACTCAAATTCAGGTCGATCGACAGCGCCAAGTCGAACTCGGCCATCGGCGCGAAGAAATCCGCCAGTCTAAACGCCAAAATCCCTTGCCCCAACTCAAAAAAGAATTGCGGGAAATTGAGCAAGAATTGGAAACTATCGAATTAAATTTAGAAAGCAGCCTGTTTTCTTGGGGAAGCATAAAACAACCTTTTTGGCAAGCAGTTCGCTTTGGGGGACTCGGCATTTTGATCGGTTGGATTTTGAAATCCTATACAGGTTGAACTATGTTGAGATTTATGATTTTTTTAATGAACCGCAGAAATTCACAGGCGGGACGCCTGTTCCACAGAGAACGCTGAGTCAGAGAAAAGAGAGAAATATGGTGCAAAATATTAAATAAACAGGAGTGAATATGACAAATCAACGAATAGCAGCAATTTTGCGCGCAGGTGAACCCGACGAAACTGTAACTGTTCAAGGCTGGGTTCGTACCAAACGCGAATTGAAAGAATTTGCCTTTGTCGAAGTCAACGATGGTTCGGCGATGGCTAACTTGCAAGTAGTCATAAATTCCGATTTGCCAGACTTTGAAAATCTACTGAAACAACTGAATACAGGTGCATCTCTAGAAGTGTCGGGAGTGTTGGTAGCATCTCCGGCGAAGGGACAGCGAATTGAGTTGAAAGCCTCACAAGTGCAAGTTTACGGCGATGCAGACCCGCAAACTTATCCGCTGCAAAAAAAGCGCCATTCCTTTGAATTCTTGCGGACAATCGCGCATTTGCGGCCGCGCACAAACACCCACGGTGCCGTCTTTAGAGTCCGCAATGCTTGTTCGGCGGCGGTACACCAATTTTTTCAAGAACGCGGTTTTTTGTGGGTTCACACTCCGATTATTGCTGCTAGCGACTGCGAAGGTGCGGGGGAAATGTTCGGCGTTACCAACTTTGATTTAAAGAACGTGCCGCGCACTGATTCGCAAGAGGTTGATTATACTAAAGACTTTTTTGGAAAGCGCGCCTATTTAACAGTTAGCGGCCAGTTGGAAGCGGAAGTTATGGCGATGGCTTTCAGCAATGTTTACACTTTTGGCCCTACTTTCAGAGCGGAAAATTCTAATACTTCGCGGCATTTAGCTGAGTTCTGGATGATTGAACCGGAGATGGCTTTCTGCGATTTGCAGGGAGATATGGATTTGGGTGAGGCGTTTTTAAAATACATTTTTAAATACGTTTTGGAGCATTGCCCGGAAGATATGGAGTTTTTCAACGAGCGCATTGACAAAACAGTTTTGGCTACGGCTGAAAATATCATTAACAATCAATTCGAGCGGATTACTTATACCGAGGCGATCGCACTTTTGGAAAAAGCCGACAAAAAGTTTGATTTTCCGGTAAGTTGGGGCTTGGATTTGCAGTCGGAACACGAGCGTTATTTGGCTGAGGATTTGTTTAAAAAGCCGACTATTGTCAGCGATTATCCCGTCGGAATTAAAGCATTTTATATGCGTTTAAACGAGGACGAAAAAACGGTGCGAGCAATGGATGTTTTGGCTCCTAATATTGGGGAAATTATCGGCGGTTCGCAGCGGGAAGAAAGGCTGGATGTGTTGGAGCGGCGCATGGAAGCCCAGGGTATGAATAAGGAGGAATTGTGGTGGTATTTGGATTTGCGCCGCTACGGTACTGTGCCTCACGCTGGGTTTGGTTTGGGATTTGAACGGCTGGTGCAGTTTATGACGGGAATGGGGAATATTAGGGATGTGATTCCGTTTCCGAGAGCACCTTTGAGCATTGATTTTTAGTTGAGGATTGTGCGACAAAGAGGAGGGACACGGCATTGCCGTGTCCTTACCCGGATCGGCGACTCATAATCACAAATAAATTAAGTCGCCGAGGGAATTGTGATATCAACAGATTGCACTTTGACCGAAGTTCCCAAACTCGATAACGGCGGTTGAATTGCCGCCGTATTTCCCACTACTAATGTTACCAAATTATCCGGTTTCAAGTAGGTCTTGGCTACGCGCTGCACGTCGGCAATTGTTGCTGCTTCGATGCTGCGGCGGTGGCGAAAAATGAAATCTTCGGGATAACCGTAGTATTCGTAGCGCATTAATCGCGACAAAGTTTGACTTGGATTTTCAAATTTAAAGATGAAAGAATTGAGTGTGGAATCTTTAGCAAAAGCTAATTCTGCCGGGGTAATTGGTTCGGTGCGGATACGATCGATCTCGGCGCGAATTGCCTGGATAAACGGTACTGTTGCATCCGATCGCGTTTGGCCTCCTGCGACAAACACCCCCGGATAGTCATATCTCGGACTCCAAGCGGCGTATACTGAATAAGCTAAGCCTTGGCGCGATCGCACATTATTAAACAAACGGCCGCCAAAACCGTTGAGAACCCCGTTCATTACGTCCAAAGCACCGTAATCTGGACTGCTGAGCATTCCGCCCAAATGTCCCAGTTGCACGTAACTTTGACTTAATTGCGGCTGATTGACTAAAAATATGCCGCCCCCATTTGCTGGCGATACCGTTGGTAGCGCAGGCACTTCTGCACTTTGACTCGGTTGCCAGTTGCCAAATTTTTGCTCGACGAGCGATCGCATTTTAGCTGTATCAAAATCGCCGGAAATACCCAAAATCATATTCTTGGGATGGAAATATTTCTGGTAGAAACTCACCACATCGTCGCGGGAAATATTGGCGAGGGTTTTGTATTCTACCGTGCGCGCGTAAGGACTGCGATCGCCGTAAATTAACTTGTCAAACTCGCGGCCGGTAATGTCGTTAGGATCGTCATTGCGGCGGGCGATCGCACCTTGAGTTTGCTTCTTCGCTAAATCTAACTTTTCCTGAGCAAATATTGGCTCCCTAATCACTTCCGCAAATAAATCAAACACGGGTTCCACATCTTCAGCTAAAGCACTAAAATTAGCGGTACCAGAAGTAACATCAATCCCCGTTTCTACCGAAGCTGCTCGCTGTTCTAGCAACTGATTTAGTTCATCAGCCGTATGTCGGCTAGTGCCGCCAGTTCGCATCACTTCTCCCGTCAAACCTCCCAATCCAACTTTATCGGCAGGTTCAAAACGATCGCCCGTCCGAAATAGCGCCGTTCCATCGACTAAAGGGAGTTCCCGATCTTCCATCAGATACACCCGGATGCCATTTTTCAGCTCGAAACGAGTGTATTTAGGCAGTTTAATTTCTGACAGCGGGGGAAATGTTAATTCGTCGTAGTGTTTTGGTGCCGCAAAGGAAGGTAACAAATTAAACGTGCCAAGTGAAACAGTAAAAAAGCAAAGCGACAGCAGAAATAACTTTACTTTTTTCAGTCTCAATTTAGTCATTTTCATTCTTTCTCCTAAGTTTTTTATTGTGACATAGCGTAGGGGCGGTGCTTGGTACTTGCCCTAAATGCGAGTCTATTTCTTAGTCGGCGCGGGCAGACTTCGTTTGTGCAGGATCGGTTTCAACCGCCGATTCTAAATCGAGGCAAAGCCTCTGGATCTGCGTTCCCAGGCAGAGCCTGAGAACGAGTCTTTCTTCCTTCTTCCTTCTTCCTTCTTCCTTGTTCTTACAGCGGCAAAAGCTTACCAATCGTGCGGTTTTCCGGGCGGAAAGTTGCCTGAGAAACACGCTGAATGTCAGCGGGAGTAACAGCCGCGATCGCATCCAATTCCTTGAACAAATTTCGCCACGAACCGGTTTTTACTTGATAATCCAGCAGGGAAAATGCCATGCCCATATTAGAATTGAGCGATCGCAACAAATCGGCTCTCGCCTGAGTTTTCACTCGATCCAATTCCAAATCAGAAACCGGCTCAGTTTTCAGGCGATCGATTTCCTTGCTCAAAGCGGAGGCTACTTCATCAACCGTGCGGCCCGGAGCAGTTTGAGCGTAAAATAACATCAAATTCGGATACTTGTCCCCCGGATAACCGCTGAAACCTTGAGCCGCGAGCGCCAATTGCTGCTGTTCTACCAAAGATTTGTAAAGCCGAGAAGTGCGGCCATCGCTGAGCAAAGAACCAATCATTTCATAAATCGCATTGTCGGGATGATTCATCGCCGGCCGGTGGTATCCTTCCAAATACCAAGGTTGAGTTTTTAATTGCAGCGTCACTTCCTGAGTTTGGGTTTGAGGAGGTTCGACAATTTGCAATTCTGGAGGTGCTGGTGAAGCCTTGTAACGGCCGAAATAAATTTGAGCGAGTCGCTTCACCTCCGAAGCTTTCACGTCTCCTACCACCGCCACAGTCAGCTTGCTGGGGACGTAGTGAGTCTCGAAAAACTTCTGCACGTCGCTGCGGCTGAGGTTTTGAATGTCTTCAGTGTAGCCAATTACGGGGCGGCGGTAGGGATGAACAGAGAAAGCTTTGTTGGCAAAAACTTCAACCATTTGTCCGATCGGAGAATTCTCGGTTCGCAGCCTGCGCTCTTCTAAAATTACCTGTTTTTCCTTGTAAAATTCCCGAAATACTGGTTCGAGAAATCGCTCGGATTCCAGCGACATCCACATTTCTAACTTATTAGCTGGAAGGCTGTAAAAATACATTGTGGCGTCGGTAGAAGTAGCGGCATTTAGTCCGACTCCGCCGGCTTGTTCGACTATTTTGCCCAGTTCGTTGCGCTTGACAAATTGCGAAGCTTCGGCTTCAACTTTGTCAAATTCTGCTTTTAATGTGGCGACTTCTTCAGTTTTGCCACTGGCTTTGGCTGCTTGTATTTGCTCGAAGAGTTGGTCTTGTTTTTCTAGCAGCGGCTTTTCGGCTTTGTAGTCGGTAGTGCCGATTTTTGGCGTGCCTTTGAAGGCTAAATGTTCGAGATAGTGAGCGACACCTGTTTGACCGTCGGGTTCGTTTGCCCCGCCCACATCGGCGTAAATCAGAAACGATGCTACGGGTGCTCTTGGCCTTTCGAGCACGATGAATGTCATGCCGTTGTCGAGCTTAAATTCGGTGACTTGGCTGATTACTCGATCGAGCGACGGTTGAACAGAGACTGCTTGGGAGCCGCTAGCGGGGTTGGGGCGGGCGAGGGCGATTTCGGGAGAAATGCCCCACCACAGCAGTACAGCGGCCAGCAGGAAGGCGATGAATCGAGTTTGGCTCGCGGGCGATTCCCTACGGGATAGCTTCGCTTCACGGGGTTTTTGGAACTGCGGGATCATTCGATTTTAGATTTTAGATTTTAGATTTTGGATTGTCAAACAAAAAATGTTTGTGCTCGGCGGCCAGAGATTCTTTTTTAAGGATAAAGATTTTTGGAGGCATAAGCGATCTGTTGCGCCCCAGATGTTAGGCTGATACAGCAAATCTCACAAAGGGTCTGGGGCCCGGCGAGGAGTTTTAAGTTGGGGATTAAAGCCGCGCACAACTTAAAACTTAACATTATTTAGCCCTTCAGTCCCGAACCAGTAGTTCCAAGTCGCCAATTACCGATTGCAAAGCCATGCGAATTTTTAATCAGTCTCCTCCTTCTGAAACAGAAACCAAGAAGCGGATTTTACAAGCCGCTCAGCGGTTGTTTGCCCGCAGCGGATACGACGGCACTACAACTCGCGATTTAGCAGCGGCGGCGGGGGTGGCGGAGGGTACGCTATTTCGGCATTTTGATAATAAAAAAGCGATTTTGATTGAGGTGGCGACGGAAGGATGGGTGGAGTTGCTGACGGATTTGCTGACTGAATTAAGCGAGATGGGCAGTTACAAAGCAGTGGCTCAGGTGATGCGGCGGCGGATGCTGAATATCCGCTCAAATAGCGACATGATGCGGGTGTGTTTTTTGGAGGCGCAATTTCACCCGGATTTGCGCGATCGAATTCAGTTGGAAGTCATCGGAAAAATGACTAATGTGGCTGAGGCTTTTTTTGAGACGGCTATGGAAAAAGGAGTTTATCGGAAGATGAATCCGAAGATTGTCGCTCAGGTATTTTTGGGAATGTTTGCAGTCGCGGGTTTCAGTCAAAATACGATTATGGAACCGAATGCTTCTGTGCAGCAAATGCAGGAAATGGCTGAAGGACTCGCAGATATTTTTCTGAATGGGGTTTTAATTAAAGATGAATAATTAGGGCAACAGGGAAAACTTGTTATGAGGAAAGTTTTGCACTATTCTATTCGACCGCTAACGCAGGAAGACGAGCCTTTTTTGTGGCAAATGCTGTATGAAGCGGCGCACATGGCAGAAGAAGGTGAATCAACGGTGCAAGCTGTTGTCAATCATCCTTTAATTGCGAAATATGTCCAGAATTGGGGACGTGCAAGCGATTTGGGCTTCGCAGCGATCGAATTGAACGGCAGCCAGCCAGTAGGAGCAGCCTGGCTGCGTTTGTTTGCAGAGGATGACAAGGGCTTTGGCTGGGTTGACGATACTACCCCGGAATTGGCGATCGCCGTGCTTCCAGAATATACAAATCAGGGTGTAGGAACGCAGTTGCTGACTCGTTTGCTGTCAGCAGCAAAAGCATCTTATCGATCGGTATCCCTGAGTGTCAGAAGCTCGAATCGAGCGCTGAGTTTGTACGAGCGATCTGGATTTAAAGTAATTGAGGGAAGCGAGACAATCAACCGCACAGGAGGGACATCATTCACCATGAAAGTGGATTTTGATTGAGTGAATTATTACTCTATAAATTTGTACATTTGCTGTACCCAATTCTCCCGGTTTTTCTGCCATTCATCCGTCACTACTTCCCAAGTTGTATTGCTTTCAAGTTCCAGCAGTAGACTTGATACTTCTTCCAGCGTCGATGCTATATGACATTCTGCTACCCAACTTTCACGGATCATTTTCCAGAGACTTTGTACCGCTTGTCGCTGAAAATTTGATTCTAATTCAACTAGCAATTTGGCTAGGTGTTTTTGGTCAATTGCTGCTGACACCTCGCTCATCCAAAAGTCGCGACGTTCCTTCCATTCTTCGATCACTGCTTCCCATGTGAGGTTGCTTTCAAACTCTAACAGTAACTGGTTCAACTCTACCATATTAAATGTTTTTTTTGCAGTTTGTGCTAAAATTATACAGAACTTTTTAAGTAAGAGTGTAACTTTTTTAACAGATTGCGGTCGGAGTGAAACTAAAGATTATATCTGTGAATAATGCTCTCTGAATTTACGTTAGATATGCTACACATTCCCAGCGGTTGGCAGCGGGGGGAAGGTGACTGGACAGGAGTGGCGGCGGCTATTGCTCGAGGGGAAACTGTAGAAGTAATTCAAGAAGTTGGTTCTACTTTGTGGCAAAACAGTCTGCCCGAAAAACATTCTTTGTATTGGGAGGGTGAAAATCTATCAACTATCAAAGCCCGAATTTGGATTAGTTTCACGCACAGAAAATTTTCGCCGGAATCTGCTTTGCCAAAGGTTCAGTGGCATCCAAGAGTGTTGTGGATAGGGATAGGTTGCGAACGCGGAACCCACAAAGAATTAATCGAAACTGCGATTAAACAAGTATGCCGTGCCTATCATTTAGCCGAAAGTGCGATCGCAGGTATTGCTACAATAGACACTAAATCAGGTGAAGTCGGCTTGCTGGAACTTTGTCAAGAGCGAAATTGGCCGTTAAAAACCTTTGCGGCTGACATTTTAAGTTCCGTAGAAGTCCCCAATCCTTCAAATATTGCAGTCAAAGAAGTCGGGACGCCCAGTGTAGCAGAAGCAGCAGCACTTTGTGCGATCGAACTGATATCTTCTACCATGCTCGATAACAGGCAAGATGCCTGTTCCACAATTCTCAACAACAGGCAAGATGCCTGTGAAGCGAAGAGTGAATCTGCTTGTGTGGTGGGCATCCAGCCCGCCCGTGAAAGGCTTTTAGTCCCTAAAAAAATATTTCGCGCTAAAAATCCCCCCCTTTTACAAGGAGGGGTTAGGGCGGGTTCTGCTGTAACAGTAGCGGTTGCAGTTTGCCCGATCGAGTATCTGGAATAATCTATTACTGAGACAAAGTATTGGCATTCACAAATCGACCAATTAACCCAGAAACGAATGACAGCACAATCGAACCAAACAAAGCCGGCCAAAAACCGCTAACCGCAAAGCCGATATTGAACGCACCCGCCAACCACGAAGCCAGGGAAAGCGAAATTGCATTCACAACAAACAAAAACAAACCTAAAGTAATAATGCTCAAAGGCAGCGTCAGCAAAGTAATAATCGGTCTGACAACCGCGTTCACCAATCCGATAACAACAGCAGCCAGCATCGCCGCCGGAAAGCTCACCACCGAAATACCTGGTACAATGTTAGCGGTAACGATCAGCGAAACCGCTGCTACTATCCAAGTTAAGAAAAAACTTAGCATATCTTTTTTTCCATCTCCATCACTCTTAATTAAGATTGTAACTGTTTAGTCGATCGACCAAAGTTCGGGATACACTACGAAATACCCACCTTGCAAGAATATCAGACTTATGAAACTCCGGCAACTAGCAGCATTCCTCTTGGCACTAACTATCTTCATCCTGCAGCAGCCAGCCCAGGCTCAATCTAAATATTACGCTCCTCCGCTGTCCTTTAGCAACGCCGAACTGACAAGACGCGATTTTTCGGGTCAAATGCTGCGGGCCGCTGAGTTTTCTAACGCTAATATGGACTTGACTAATTTTTCTAATGCCGATTTGCGGGGAGCAATTATGAGCGCTTCGGTGATGACTCAGGCTAATTTGCACGGCGCCAATTTAACTAATGCAATGATAGATCAAGTGAAATTTACTAATGCCGATTTAAGTGATGCCATTTTAGCAGAAACGATTTTGCTGCGTTCTACTTTTGACGGAGTTGATATCACCGGCGCTGACTTTACTGACGCAATTATGGACGGAGCACAAGTTAAAGAATTGTGTACAAAGGCCACCGGAATTAATTCTCAAACAGGGATTTCTACTCGCGATTCCTTGGGATGCCGCTGATTTATTTTATCATTACCTAATTTCAATTTCTGGAATATTGATAGGGGCGGGCTAGAAGCCTTGTCATTACCCACATTTTTCAACCCGCATTTTCAAAAGTGTTGGGCTGCTAATTGGAGTGCCCAACACATATCTTGCAATCTTGCCCAACCACGCCATAACGTCTGCCAGTCTGGATTCCCATCCGATTTTGTGCCAATAAAACCACCCAAGCGAGCTACAGATTTCCCAAATTCAGACGCTCGTCAATTGCTCCTCAAACAAGCCTCGGCGGGCCGAAGGACTTTTAACAGATAATTAGGGACGAATTGACAAGCGTCTGCAGCTCCATCCATACGACTAGCAGTACGTAACTGCAATAACCTGACAGCTACAACTGCCAAAAATCCTAGCAATCTCAGCAGTCCGTCTCCAGTCTCCAATTGCCGTTGTTCAATCCCACAACCGCTTTTGAGACACTTGTGATACTCTTCGATTAATACCAATCCAATTGTTCTTTTGCTGCTGTCGCATCTGTCACAGCAACAGCGGTAAATAGAATCCATTCCAATCCCTCTGAACTATCCTCCCGGACTTCCCAACAACGAATGCACCATCCACTAATCGGTAGTTCTTTACGTTCAGGGCCGCTGGTTGGTGGTTTGACGGTGATTGCTTCCCTGGCTATTTGCCAATACGGTTTACTTAAGGGTTGGCAGGCTTTAAGATATTAAAAACAGGAGGATTCATTTTTATTCCAGTACCTCTGTGTTTAACTTTTTTGGATTTAAATTTTGAAACAGGTTTTTTGACAACTCTTGGGTTATTTCTCAGAACTCTTTGCGGTAAAGTTGTATCAAGTATATCCAAATTCAACCAAGTTAAAAAAATGGGATTTCTTGTGGTTCTAATCGCTGAAATTTTGGGACAGCACGACGAATAACTCGTAAGCTGTTGTGCCTTTAAATAGGGTATAATAAAAGTTTAGTTTAGTCAATCACTACAAAAATGCCAGCCCCAAACCATCTCAATCCCAAACAAATAGAGAAACTACAGAAAGCTTTAAAAGAGGAAGACAAGGCAAATGTCAGAGAAAGAATTCTGATTTTATTATTGCTCGATGACGGCAAAACACAATCTAAAATCGCTGACTTTTTGGGTGGTTCAGTCAACAAAGTATCTTATTGGTGTATGAAGAGAAACCCGACAATTTAGAAAGTCTAATAGATGAGAGAATGAAAGGAAACCACAAAAAAGCCACAGATAAATCTAGAGAAATATTATTAGAAACTCTAGAGAAAGACCCTCAAGAATTAGGAGATGATTTTGGAAAATGGACAGCGCAGAGATTAGCAACATACTTAGAAGAGTCCACAGGAATCAAATTAAGCGGAGGACAAGTTCGGAGGATATTAAAGCAAAAAAAGTATGTTTACATCTGGGCTAAGTATAGCCGGGAGTCCAAGAGAAATCCCGAAAAAAGAACAGCGTTTAAAATAAAACTAGCAGAATATTTAAAAGTAGAAAAAGAAACTCCAGAACGATTACAGGTATGGTTTTGGGACGAGAGTGGATTGAGTTCAAGAGTCACCAGAAGAAATAACTGGTGTAAAAAAAGCAGCCGAAAACAGGTCAGAGGATACCGAAGAAAAGGCAGAGTTAATGTAAGAGGAGGAGTAAGAAATAGCGATAAAAATAGGTGGGTTGAGTTCATCAAAAAAGGTAATTAATCTAATTTTGAGCGAGTGCTAAAACTGTTTGATGAAGAGCTAATTAATTAATGAATGAATGGTATCAGCAGGAGATCGAGCATCAGAATTTGCTAAAAAAAAAGCAAAAATAGTAATCGTTCTCGATCGTGCTAGTTTTCATAAAAAAGAAGAGTACCTCAAAAAAATTGAAACAGAAATGCCTAATATCCATTGATAATTACTCCCCAAATACAGCCCCGACTATAACTTAATTGAATTAGTATGGCATTCGACAAAAGAATATATTGCCAATCGACTTTTTACATCTATTGAAGAGCTAGAGTATTTATTGCAGCTCCTCTTAAATGAAGGGCAATTAATAATTAAATGGGGTCGCAAAATCAAAAATAAGGGCAATGCTTGTATCACAGTTTAAATGTGCAACAGCTTAATGTACCCCGTGAAAGAAATACTTAATGGGGAAATTTCTGTACTATGCGCTTTTTGACAAATTAATGACCGCACAGCCCAATGTCCTAATAATAGGCCATAAATTTCTTGCACTACTGCTCTTGGTATTTGAGAACGAACATGAGTTTTTCGTTCTCCGAGATGTACTTTTAATTCATCAATTGTATTTTCGACTTCCCACCGTTGATGATATTCGGCAGACAATAACTTAGCCGGATTTTTTTGAGGGTTCAATAAAGTAATTAAACTATATTTAGTTTCGGCTGTTGGGTCGTTTAAGTTTTCAATCGTGTACTCAATTACTCTGACTTGAATGGGCTAAAATCCTTTTTTTTTGAATTTGCCTGGAGGATTAATAAAACTTAAGTAAGAACCATCTTATAGTTGTGTTTCGTTGAGGAATTTAATATTTGACGGAATTCGTCCTAAATAGTTATAACCCTTGCTGAGAGTGGCTGACACCATCGCATATGAATGCAAACCTCTATCCCACATTAACAACATTTATTTAGTAACTGAGCGCAATAATCTTAATTCTATGACTCTTTCTCCCATCTTGTATGGGCATATTAAGGCATCAAATATTAAATGCGTTCATGCTTCTACTAAAATAACTAATCTAGCGAAAGGGAAAAGCAGCTCTTGTACCTGGACGGCTACCTGGACGGCGAAAAACTCTGGCATTTTCATCACCCAGAGGGGATGTCTAAGCAGGTTCCATCTATTGCTACAACTCTCAATCCATTCAGAAAAGCTCCCACTGTTTCAGTTGTAGCCATTGGTCGTACCAACTGATGAAACAACTGGCCTATCGCAAGAGGTCCTAATCTTTTTCGGGCTTTAGTAATAGCTGCCTTGCAGGGAGTTTTCCAATATTTACCAGTTTTCAACCAGACTTCATTAAGTCCATCAATCAGATTTTTTAGTACGTCGCGCATAGAGTCTTTTGACCATAAGCTCATTGCTATGATTAGACATACTACCAGTTGTGATGGTAGCCCACGATGCCGTTTATCTTTGGCTTTTACTTTGAGAAGAGCTGCTTCTATTTCTGTTGATGGAATTGCTATTGCTCTTGCTTTGAATATCTCGCTAATTTTGAGCTTGGGAGATGCTAATAATAATTTTTTGTACGGCACTATACTTGATTTACTTTTTTGTAGATAATACCTAGTTTATCACTTGTTCGGTCTTAAGTAAACCGTATTGGATCGTAGCTTTACGGGATATTACCCAGAATCAGTTCACGCCGTTAGCGAAGCCCTCGAAGAGGATCGCATTTATCGTACCAAGGAAAACCGAGCATGGTGTCAAGAAAGAGGAATTAAAATCAGCGGATCGGCTGTAGGAAGACCCCAGCAAACGTCAGTAAAGAAAAAAAGAAACAAGCAGCAGAAGATGAAAGAATTCGTCAGGCAATTGAAGGAAAATTTGGGACTTGCGTAAACGCAGATTTAGCTTGAATCCTTGTGATGGCAAAACTTTAAAATACCTCCCAAACAACAATGGCGGTTACTTTTTTAGTCATGAGCCTTTCTACCCGGTTGCTCCGGTTTTTTTTTTGTTTTTTTGTACTAATTCCCGAAAACAACACCTGTTTATGGGTAAGTCATTATCAAAAATTATAATGGCAGCAAAAATTGTCGAGCTAAACTGATGTTCGCTCGCTCTTAAATAGATCGTTACTCTCTTGCTGAGTTTTCCCTGACTGATTCAGCAAGCCCTAGTCTAGTTCCGTTGTGTCTTGGAGAGAGAGTACGATGGGTGCGCCACTTTGTTGAGCTCGACAAAGAGTGCTTTAACAATGGGGTTGACGATGGGGCCTTGTGAGTGACATCCTTTTCCCCTAGCAGTCGGCAGGCGGCTTTTAATTGATTCCAACTTTCCATTTGTGTTGGTAAGCTGGCTGATGGATTCTGAGCTAACGCTGCTCCAACCTCGAGAGCTCTGTTGGTCTGTCGGCTATCTCCAAGGTCTACATCTCCCCATTGGTCCAATGCCGATTTTTGGGGGTCTGTGAAATTCTCCCGGTTCATAAATTTAATCTGCAGCACTACTTGTTCACTATCATAAATGTGGGTAATGAGAAGGGCTCGCGTGCCCAACCCCTACTCCCCACAAGAAAATTGAACTTTTGTGGAACAGGCCGGAAAGCCTGTTCGTAAAAATGCTGCAAGATTTGGCACTCAAGAATCAAAGGGCTTAATCCACGATCGCCCGATCGCCCAATCCAAAACCAAACCCGCGATCGCGAACAATACCACACTCTCGGCACCGCGAACAGCAAACGGCAATAACTCCTGTAGGGCGGGCATCTTCCCGGGTTCAAAAAACAATCCAGCATCCAACTGTCCAAAAGCCCGCACCAACCCAAAAGCCAACACCGCACCAGATTTAAGCTGCGGGTTAACATCTCGGCGAATCGCATAGCGGTAAGTCACGCCGAACAAAAAACCGCCCAAAAGTGCGATAGTCCCTCTCAAGGCAAAATTTAGGTCAATTTCCCTTACCTGCAAACTCGCCAGAGAATCCAACCTATCCGCCAGAATTAAGCTATTACCAAGGGCGATCGCCCCAAAAGCCAGCAAACAAGACAAAGCAGCAACACTCCCTGCCTTCAAAGATTCTACCCGTTCAGCGGCACTAAAATTTGACGAGTCTTTCACAGCGCCCTCATTTCAAAAATGGCTCAAATTGACTTATCATAAGGTTTGGAGTCATTTTGTACAGTTTGTTCAATAAATAGCTATGGATATTTTGTCACTCGGTTGGGTTTCGGTGCTAGTTCTGTTCTCCTTCTCAATTTCAATGGTCATTTGGGGACGCAACGGTTTCTAGATTCCGCAATAGCTTGCGGGGCAAGCTTTTTAACTGCCCCGCATTTTTTAAATCCTATTTAACACGCTCAAAATAACAGGAGTTGGAAACATGACAGCCAAAAAAATCTTAATGTTAGTCGGCGACTTTGTAGAAGACTACGAAGTAATGGTTCCCTTCCAAGCACTGCAAATGGTAGGTCACACCGTCCACGCCGTCTGCCCGGAAAAAGCCGCCGGACAAAAAATTCGCACCGCAATTCACGACTTTGAAGGCGATCAAACCTACACCGAAAAACCCGGTCACAACTTCACTTTAAACGCGACTTTTGACGAAATCAACCCGGCAGATTACGACGCTTTGGTTATTCCCGGAGGACGCGCCCCAGAATACATCCGCCTCAACGAACAAGTGCTGCAAATTACCCGCTACTTTGCCAACAGCAAAAAGCCGATCGCATCTATTTGTCACGGTTTGCAAGTCCTAACTGCCGCCGGCGTACTCGAAGGCAAACGCTGCACTGCATACCCCGCTTGCAGCCCCGACGTACTCCGGGCCGGCGGCAAATATACAGAAGTTCCCGTTACCGACGCCGTAGTCGATGGCAATTTAGTCACCGCCCCCGCGTGGCCAGCACATTCTAACTGGCTGGCTGAATTTCTGAAAGTTTTAGGGACAAAAATCGAACATTCAGAAAAAGTCGAAGTATGACTATTTTCACAGTCAAAGTTAAACCGAATTCCAAACAGCAAAGCATCGCAGAACAACCCGACGGCAGCCTCACAGTACATCTCAAATCGCCGCCAGTCGAGGGTAAAGCCAATCAAGAATTAATCGTGCTGTTGGCGAAAAAGTTTAAAGTGCCGAAATCGGCGATCGGCATTAAATCCGGTTTTTCTTCGAGAAATAAACTTGTGGAAGTTCCAATCGAACCTGCAACTTAGAGTAATTCTGAAAAGTAGTGAGAAAGAGAGATTTTAGGCAATATCTGTAGGGACACATATCGGCATGGCCGTGTCCCTACAATTGACAGTGCAGGTTAAACTATCGCCCGCTTATTTGCTGCGATCGCCCTAAGCAAACCTGCGTCTCAGCAGCGGTTGAATGCTAAGCAGCGCTACGACATCAAAGGCTAGCAATACTAACAGCGCTCCTCCAAAGGTAATATTACCCCAAGGAGCTTGCATCACCACACTTGCTAGCGACCAATCGCTGTGCAGGTACAAATAGCGAATAGGTTCGATCGCGTAACTCAGGGGATTTAGAGTCACGACAACTTGCAGCCAGTGAGGCATAAACGACAGCGGTGCGAGGGCTGTGCTCGCAAATAACAGCGGCAAATTAGTAACAAAAATTACCGCAATTAATTCTACGTGACCGGGGAGAGCAAAAGCTAAACCCAGACTCAAACCGGTGACGCCCAAAACTAACAGCAGGACTATTAGGGCGATCGCCCCCAGTCCGGCAATTCCGGGGAATCCCGCGCCCAAAAACGCTCCCGCCGTAACGATTGCGCCGGTTTGGATGAAACTCAGGGTGACGATGAAAATAGCCGAAGCCAGGACGATCGAAAATCTCGAAGCCAGCGGCGCGACTAATAAGCGGTTGAGAAAGCCGAATTCGCGATCGAACATAATCGGCAAACCGGCATTCAGCGCCCCGGCAAAGGCTGTAAAAACGATTACACCAGCGCCTAGAAATTGTCCGTAATTCTGGCTTTCGCCGAACAAGCCGGAGGGAGCATTTTCAAACAGAGCTCCGAACAAAACCAACCACATCAGGGGCTGAATAATGCCTGCAACTAGCGTCGAGGGGCGGCGCTGCAATTGAATAAACAGGCGCTTGGTTAAGGCGAGTGTTTCTTGGATGAAGTCGCCCAGCAGAGAACTGGAAGTGTCAGCGGATGCCGTGGAGAGTGGCCGCTGCTGGTTGAGGTTGTTGGGGGATGTAACAGTACCGCTCATAATTGCTTGCGCTGATTTTGATTAAATCTAACTCTCTTTACAGTAGCAAGTCTGGAGGTATTGGTGGTGTTGGGCGGGCGATCGGTTTTTGTTTAGGGTTCTGGTAAAGTGAATGTCCTGTTACCTGTCTAATTAGTTTCGGAAGTTTTAGGATACAATCGTATTGATTAAAAATTGACTTCTTCCAATATGCCAGCTAAAGATGTATATCACAATGTTGTAAAAAATGCCCTCATCAAAGACGGATGGAGAATTACCCACGATCCCTTGAGATTAAAATGGGGAATTAAAGATATGTACGTCGATTTGGGCGCCGAGCGCATTTTTAGTGCTGAGAAAGCTGGACAAAAGATAGCTGTAGAAGTCAAAAGTTTTGTGGGCGCACCAGACATGAATGACCTGGAGAATGCGCTGGGTCAATACTTAGTTTACCGTTCGGTAATCGCTAGAACTGAACCCGATCGAAAGCTCTGCTCTATCTAGCTATTACACAATCAGTTTTTAGCGAATTATTATCTGAACCGCTCGGTCAAATCATTAGAGCGGATTATCAAGTATGTTTAATCGTTTTTGCTGAAAAAAATGAGGAGATAGTACAATGGGAACCGTAGAAAATTATCGTCGCATTATAAAAACAATTCTGACTGAATATGCTCAAATACCTTATGCTTATGGAGATATTCAGATTCAAACGGTTTTTGATAGCGATTCAGACCGTTATTTGCTAATGATATTGGGGCGTGAAAACGATATTAGGGTTCACGGATGTTTAGTTCATGTTGATATTATTGAGGGAAAAATTTGGATTCAAAGAGATGGAACTGAAGAGGGAATTGCGAATGAGTTAGTAGCGGGGGGAATCCCCAAAGAACAGATTGTTTTGGGATTTCGTGATCCCAATATTCGGCAGTACACGGGATTTGCTGTAAATTAAATATCGAGGATAAAGCTATGTCATCAAGTGCGATCGCCACTTTGGTCGAGATTATGGAATCTCTGCCATAATCTCTGCAAGATAGAGTTGTTGAACACCTGCAAGCATACATTCTGAAATCAAATATTACCGTGACTGTCAACTCGGATGGTAAGTTAGAAATTCCCGCTGAGATTGAAGCTCAACTGAAGCCTGGGGATAGATATAGCAATCCTAAGTGATTTTCTAGATCCGTAAAATCTGAAAGTCTTGCTATACAACAAGTCTAGGACGACAAGAGGGCGTTGTGTTGTGAGACTCAGATCGGATTGCTATATACAGTTACTGTCACCGCAGATAGTATTGTTTTTCAGAAGGTAAAATGGTGATGTTGTTGCGGGCGATCGCACTTGCTGTAACAGTGTTATGCCATATAAGAGAGCGATCGTTCTAAGGAGGCAAAAATCTTGTCAACTATCACCGATATAGGCACTTTAATCAGTCGCAATCCCGAGATACACGGTGGCTGTCCGATTATTGCTGGGACGGGTGTTACAGTCCGCCGGATTGCTATTTGGTACAAGCAAGGTTTGAGTGCAGAAGAAATTGTCGATCGCATCGGGCATTTAAATCTAACTCAAGTCTATGCAGCTTTGACTTATTATCATGCTAACCGAGAAGAAATTGATGCCGATATTGCAGCGGAGGAAGCAGAAGGCGATCGAATAGAAGCATTGATTTCGGCTCGTAAGATGCAAAAGAAGCCGACGACGGATATAGCTTTAGAAATACCAACACTAACCGACTATCCCTGTCGCCGAGAATTTATGCAATTGCCACTAGAAGAGAGGCAAAATATTTTAGCAAAACAAGCTGAGGTAATGTTGCAGCATTACCAGGAAGATAGAGAATGGCAGGAATTAGAGTATTAGCAGTCGTTATAAAGAGCAATCGTAAGGACCAGGAGGTTGGTAAGGGCTGGGAGGTTGCGTGCAACCGATCCGAGGTTTTATGCTTGAAGTGAATCAGTATCTACAGTTTTTTAGTCGTTGCAAAACATTAATAGTATAGATCTCAGGCATATTCACCCAATTCTGAAAGACTGGTAGATAACCCTTGGGAGTATTTAGACTGTAGTTGAATTCATAAATAGAGTGGATAGGTATATAACAGTAATCGCCAAAACGAGTGTAACCGCGAGTTATCCATCCTAACCGCTCCCAAAGAATTAAAACTTCAACTGTATCGGCTAATGAAATAGAAAACCAAGGACTATCTATGTCATACCAGCCTTTGGTGAGCCTAAACATATTACGATCGAATTCCTGTATTTCTTCCTTTTTCCAATTATCTGCTTTTTTACATTCTTCAAGGATTTGTAACTGGATGCTGAAACCAAAATGTCCCTTACTGTATTGTACCCAAAGCTGGTCTATTTCATGTAAAATATCACAGGGTATTTGATTTATTTCTTCCAGCTTTAAGCTGTGACTGTAAGTCAGTTTCAATTTGCTTGCCATCCCAGAACCTATACCAAAGCATTTTAAGAATTCGCGAAGGGAGTCTTGTAAAGCAATTTCTCCACGAACGATACGTACAGTATTCAGCGTGATGAGTCGCTCGGTTTCTTCATTAGCTGCTTTCCAGTTTCTGGTTGCAAGAAGGATACGCAATTTATTCGTGCTCGTGCCTTGTGTATACCAAAAAACCAAAAAGATAATAATAGCGATGGCGATCAAAATTAAAATTTTCATCGTTTAGAATTCCTAAATTTTCTAATTTTTAGCTTTGGTATTGCGAACAAGTATTTACTTACTAAATGGATTTCTAAAAATTATTACAAACCAAACGTTAATTACCATGCGTACTACGACAGCAAGAGGGTAAATATACCAAACCCAAGGTGAGTGTTCTATATTTCCAAATTGCCAATTATAAGCTGACCAAGCCTCTGATAACATACCAAGACCAGCAAATGATACAGACAATAAAACCGTACCCGCGATTGATAAAACAATAGTTAAACTGGATGTCTTAGTTAGAATAAACATTACCAGTCCGCCCAGAGTACCAAGAATCAGCCAGCTAATTAGATACTTCCAGTGAAACTTTCTGCTTCGATCTTCCATTTTTCATGTTCTCCTAGAAAAGTTAGTATTTTTAAATCTGCTAAGGATTAAGTAGCGGGTAAAGCTTGAGTATATTTGTGGCTTTCATGCCTCCCAAAAATATTAGCCCTTAGATATGTATTGTCTGAAAGTCATGTATTTTACCTTTATGAACACTATTGCCATCAACATAAATTGTGCCATTAGCCCAAGGCTCTATAGAAAACTCAACTTCGCCTCGCTCATTAGTTCGTTTGCGATCTGTTTGTCCCAGCTTTAAAAAATCATTGTTTCCAACGGCAACCGCTTTCCCTTTGATGGGTTCTCCAGTTTTTGCCGAAATCAGTTGAATGATTACCATATTTCGCTACCTCTTTTCTTTCAAAAGCGCTTGTGTTTTTTTGATTTTCCGGTTTTTAGTAATAATTCATTTTCCTTGTACACTTGTCTAAAGCGCTCTTGAGCATGGGAAAAAGACGATTGCCATATAGGTTGGATTTTGCATTTGCTCAATCCAACCTACTTATTAGGGCTACTTTCCCTTTAATTGTTCTTTCTTTTTCAACAAAGACTGGCGTGCTGAATCTGTCAAATTTGGCTTGGCAAGCTCTTTGTTAATCCTGTCAATTTGCGAGCTACTCCCAGAACTGCTGCTAGAGGAACCTTTTTTACTTTTTTCTCCAGCCACTTCTTTGCCCTGCTCAATTTGTTCTTTTCTTTTCTTGTCCATTGATTCAGATGACATTGAAATATTCCTTGTAAATAAATAGTTACTTAACTAGATATTATTAATTATTTTGGGGTTTGTCAGTAGGATTTAGCGAGAATTTACAAAATATTACAGCTATAATTTAGTGTTAGACAGTGGGATTTAGTTGTCAAAGTGGGAAAAAGTGCGATAAAGTGACAATACCCTAAATCAAACAAAACTCCCAGACTGCCCTATGGACATTCAAGATGTATTACAATGGACAGACGCTCAGATATTGGCTAAGACAGGAAAACATCTTGATTCCTTACAAAGATGTACATTAGAGCAAGTGTGGGAAGGTCATAAATACCCAGAAATAGCTTTAGCTTGCAAACGCAGTGAGGATCATATTAAACAGGTTGCCAGGGAATTATGGAAACTTCTCTCTGATATATTGGGAGAAAAGGTTAAGAAATCAAATTTTCGCTCCACAATGGAGAGGTATGAAATCTCTAAAGTTTCAAATTTTGGAGATTTTAATTTTGGGGATTTTAATTTTGTACAAAACAAAGGCAACATTAACGTCTGTCCAGACACCTTACACCACAAACAAAACTCACCTTTTACACAAACCTCGAATCAAGACGATACCCAACAAAAACCGCGACTCGATTTAGGAGATGCACCCGATCGCAAAACCTTCTACGATCGCCCTTCATTCCCCCTCACCGCCCTCGAAACCTGGATTCTAGAGCAAAACTGCCGCCTCCTCACCATCATCGGCATGAGTGGCACCGGCAAAAGCTCGATCGCCCGTCACCTCATCCCCCAAATTCAAACTCAATTCGATCGCATCATCTGGCGCAGTCTCCGCACCTCCCCACCCCTCGAAACAACCCTCAAAAACCTGATTCAATTTCTATCCGATCGCACAGATATTAACTTTTCGGCCAACGCCGATGCTCAATTGTCAATCCTAATAGAAACATTGCGCGAAAATCGCTGTCTCATCATCCTCGATGACGTGCAGCAAATTCTCAGCAGCGGGCAACTTGCAGGACATTATAAACCCGGATATGAAAACTACGGAACTCTATTTAAACTCATCGGCGAACTTCCCCACAATAGCTGCTTAATTCTCAATAGTTGGGAACCTCCATCAGACATCCTCACATTCACCGACGATAATTCAGCAGTATGTTTGTTGCAGTTAACCGGTTTAGGTGAAGCCGCAACAGAAATTCTTAGAGAAAAGCGTTTGTTGGATGAAGAAACCTGGCCTGATTTGATTAACCTTTATCAAGGTAATCCCCTGTGGTTAAAATTAGTCGCTCAAACCATTAACAACTTATTTAGCGGTAGAGTCTCTCAATATCTAAGCTATCAACCAGTATTTTTAGGTGACGAATTGACACCGATATTGCAGCAGCACTATCAGCGGTTGTCTGAAATAGAAAAACAGGCGATTTCGCAACTTAGTAATGAAAGCGAGCCTGTTTCGTTTACCCAATGGATGGCAAAATGTCAAGGATCGCAAGGCGAATTATGTAAAGCAATTCTATCTTTAGCCAGACGGGGAATGATCGAAAAATTGAACGGTGAAACAGAAACCGTTTTCACGATTCCACCCGTGTTAAAACAGTATGTTAAAATAGTTCGAGAGTAGTCTTAAATATATAGCTGATTGTTACAAGGGTAGATACAAAACAACTCCTTTCCACTCCGATTGTTCGCTACAGTTAACCAGCACCAGAAGTTCATCAATAGCCTGTCTAACTGGCATTCGATCGTTAATTATAAACAAACCTGACATTTGTTCCTTATCCCTCAACTGTTCGTAAGCCAAATCGGGCATAGTTGCTCAGTCATGGCTTAACACAATGCGATCGTTCTGGGCCGCCCAGTTGAGAATTGTTGGATCGTCAGCTTCTCGCAAACCAACATCCTGAACGCGAAGCAAGTCAAGGTCTGGCTGACGCAGGAAAAGCCCTCGAACAATATCGCCATTAAAATTTTCATCGCTCAACAGCCGCAGCATAGTTAACCCTCAAGATTGTTTTTGGGCTAACAAGCGCGATCGAATAACGCTGAGATCTGGTTGAATGCCTAACAAACGCTGACGGACGGAATCTGCTAATTGTTCGCGATAATTGAGATAAGTTTCCACTGCTTCTTGGTGTCGGAGATAATAGCCGATCGCACTATAGACATCCGACAACGACAGAGTTGAATAACGCTGCACAATTGATTCTGGCGACGCACCATCCTGAAAAGCTCGAATCACCAATTCCAGCAAAACTCTTGAGTTTCCCACCCGAATAGCTCCTGTTGCATCTTCTCGGAAAGGAGGCGCTTCAACTTCCAAAACAAGATTCATTTATTAATTTCCTCCAAAATCACTATAGTATTTTTCGATTCACTCTTAAGATCATAGCTAACTTATCTCGCTTGTCTGCGAAGGCAGACTTCGTTTGTGTAGACGCGGTTTCCAACCGCCGAACGATCTAAAAAAGAGAAGAAGGCTTTCTCTTCCTTCTTCCTTCTTCCTTCTTCCCTCTTCCCTCAAACTACGATCGCATCGCCTGTTTTTGCTCGGCTTTCAAATCGCGGTTGCTAGCAGCAGCCAACTCCGCATCCAACAGCGTCTTACCAGTCGCAGCCAAATACACATCATCCAAACTCGGCCGAGATTGAGCAATCCCAAAAGTAGGCAATCCCGCATTTTTCAAAGCTTGCTGAATAGTCACCAGCACATCGCTTTGCGGTGTTACTACTAAATTGAGAGAATTTCCTTGGGCCTCGTTGACAATTACTTCCTGCACAAAAGGCAGAGATTGCATCAGATTTTTAGCTTTTTGGGCTTCTTCCATCGGCGAAAACTCCCGAATCCGCAGAGTCACCCGATCGCCCCCAACCCGATTTTTCAACTCCTCCGGCGTCCCCTGTGCAATTACCGTACCCTTGTCAATAATCGCCACGCGATCGGCCAAAGCGTCAACTTCTTCGAGATAATGGCTGGTAATCAACACCGTCGTACCTTCCTCCCGCAAGCGCCGCAGGAAATCCCACACCACCACCCGGCTTTCAATATCCAGCCCGACAGTCGGTTCGTCTAATACCAAAACATCCGGCTGGTGCAGCAATCCAGCAGCCAAATCCAAGCGTTTGCGGATACCGCCGGAATAAGTACCCGTCTTTTTATTTTCCCACTCTTCCAAACCGAGGAGTTTGACCATTTCGGCAATCCGCCCTTTAATCCTATGGCGCGGCAAATGGTAAAGCGCTGCTTGCAGTTGCAGGAGTTCCCGCCCCGTCAGCACCTTATCGAGGGCCACTTCTTGGGCGACGTAGCCGAGTTTTTGTCTGGCAATTCTCGGCTGACTGACAGCAGAAATACCAGACACTTCAATGCGTCCGCTGTCTGGCGATGTTAAAGTACAAAGTACCCGCAGGGTTGTGGTTTTGCCTGCACCGTTGGGGCCTAGCAAACCAAATATTTCCCCCGGTTCTACCTTGAAGGAAACATCTTTAACGGCTTCTACATTGCCGTAGCGTTTCTGAAGATTTTCAATTAAAACGGCGGGAGCCATATATTTTGGGGATGAACTGGTTGTTAATATTTTGACACTTCCGGGTTCAAATTGCCGGAATGTTCGATCGACCAATGCGACTCGCTGTGCTTGTAACGATAGCACAATCGTCCTCAACGGGAAACTGCTGATACTTTTGATTTTCGATCCCCGTTTAACAAATATCAACTTTACAGCGGTTCCCAACCCCTAGCGCATCAGTCTTTCCCAATTTCTAATCTCACATCTCCCCTGCAAAAAATTATGAGTTTTGAGTTGATTATAACTGCTCAGTTAACAACTCAAAACTCACAATTTTTCAACAAGTAGAGATGCACCCAAAACCTGTTATTTTATAATTATCTCTACCTATAGACTGATGTTTAGCGGGATTTTGATAATTAAGACCGTTGTCAAACACATCTAACTTTCGAGCCAAGTATTAAATACCGAAAAACTTCCCGAGGTGGCAAGTTCTACTTTTAGCTCTCCTCCAGAAAGTTGACTGCGGCGTCTTTAATCGACAATTTTTACCCAACCGCGGCGCACGTTGTACAGCAGTCGGTTGATGATGGCATATTCATCATCATTCAGTGTTCTTTCTAACAGGGCAGATCTGAGCTGTCTCCGGTCGTGGCGAGTCACGACACTGGAGAACATGACCTGACCAAATAACTCTTCGAGTGTCATTTGGGAGACTGACATGATAAACCTCCTAGTTGATTGAGACAGATAAAATTTTTACAGCCTGATTGTAATCTTATTATGCTCTCTGCGAGCGACGATTTAGGCGATCGAACACATTGACACGGTGTGATTTTTTGGCTGAAAATCTGTGACCGAGACTTTGATGTCAAGTGACTTGGATCTCTTAAATTTGTGATTTTTGTCACGCAAGTCAGAAGGAAGAACTCAGAAGGAAGAGGGAAAAAAGCTATCAAGCGCGATCGCCAAATAATCGCTTCGCTGATGCCCTCAAAAGCTCTGAATCGGTTTCTAACCGCTTGTCAAAGTCATTTTCCCCTCTTCCCATTTTCCAGCTAATTGAGGCATCGGTCAATAGTTGCCACAACCGACTCGGCCAACTCTTTGAGCGCGTAACCCCCCTCCAAACCAAAGGCGATGCGGCGGGTGATTTGCAGGCAGTATCCGGTGAAAGTACCGTAATCTGACGGATCCAGAGTCATGCTCGCCAGGGGATCGGACGCAGTAGCGTCGTAACCGGCGCTGACAATCAACAAATCCGGTTGAAAGTTTGACAAAAAAGGCACGACAAGAGATTCAAAGGCGCTCAGGTATTCAGCTATGCCGCCGCCGGGATACAGGGGAATGTTCAGCACGTTGTCGTAGGCCCCGCGCTCGTCGGTATCTCCGGTTCCCGGATAGCACGGAGATTGGTGCAGGGAACAGTAGGCAATTTGCCGGCAGTTTTGCACCAAAGATTGAGTGCCGTTGCCGTGGTGCACGTCCCAGTCTAGGACGGCGACGCGGTTGATTCCCGGCTGTTCCAGGGCGTAGTGAGCGGCGATCGCAGCATTGGAAAACAAGCAAAAACCCATCGCGCGGGCGTTTTCGGCGTGGTGTCCCGGCGGCCTGGCGAGCACAAAAGCCGGTTCGCTTCCGGAGATCGCTCGATCGACCCCATCGAGCCAAGCACTCGCAGCCAGCAGCGCTACGTCGTAACTTTCAGCAGAAATCGGCGTGTCGCCGTCAAGGTAGCCGCCTCCCCGATGAGCCAAATGTTCGACTTCTTTGATGTATCTTTGCGCGTGAACTTTTTTGATAGCCCAGAACAGTTCTTGTTCGCGCTGCGCCACTGGGGTGGGCAGTTGCCACTCAATTTGAGCCGCCCAGGGAGCAGCTTTCAGAGCATCGGCGATCGCCGTTAAACGTTCTGGTCGCTCTGGGTGAAGCATTCCAGTCTTGTGCAGCAAGAAATCTTCGGAGTAGATGACGGGTAGCATCAGGAGATTTTAGATTTTAGATTTTAGATTTTAGATTTCAGATTTCAGATTTTAGATTTTAGACTATTTTTTCCCCTTCACAAAGCAGCCTGTTTTACTAAACAACAATTATCTTAATTTTTATGGCTATTTTTCCATAAAGTCAAAGGCAAATTGTGATATAATTTCAGGAGTAATTTGCAATATTTGGCAGCTCTACTGAATCCAAATCGATTTTATCGCATTTTTGGCATTTATAGCGGTCAAATTTAAAGTTTTAACGGAGTTTTTCAACCTATGAGCACCTCTGAGTCGCGGATAATCCCGACGGATCTGGGTAATGAGATGTCCCGATCGTACTTGGAATACGCCATGAGCGTAATTGTCGGTCGGGCGCTACCAGATGCCAGGGACGGTCTCAAGCCCGTTCACCGACGCATTCTCTACGCCATGAACGAATTGGGCTTGACTCCCGATCGACCTTTCCGCAAATGCGCCCGCGTCGTGGGGGAGGTGCTGGGCAAGTATCACCCGCACGGAGATACAGCGGTTTACGACGCCCTGGTGCGGATGGCTCAGGATTTCTCCATGCGGGAATGCCTGATCAACGGCCACGGCAACTTCGGCTCTGTTGACAACGACCCGCCCGCTGCCATGCGGTACACCGAATGTCGCCTCACAGCTCTGACTAGCGACTCCATGCTGCGCGACATCGACTCGGAAACAGTTGATTTCGGCGACAACTTCGACGGTTCCCAGCAAGAACCCCTCGTACTCCCCGCACGCATCCCCCAAATTTTGCTCAACGGTTCCTCCGGGATTGCTGTAGGGATGGCAACCAACATTCCGCCGCACAATTTAGGCGAAATAATTGACGGTTTAGTAGCGCTAATCCACAATCCAGCAATTACCGACCTGGAATTGATGCAGTACATCCCCGGCCCGGACTTTCCCACCGGAGGGCAAATTCTGGGGAGATCCGGCATTCGCGATGCTTACACCACCGGGCGCGGTTCAATTACAATGCGCGGAGTCGCCGGCATTGAAACCATCGAACATCCCGGCCGCCCCGACAAAGAAGCAATTATTATCACCGAATTGCCTTACCAAACAAACAAGGCAGGGCTAATTGAGAAAATTGCCGAACTTGTCAACGACAAAAGATTAGATGGAATTTCCGACATTCGCGACGAAAGCGATAGAGACGGAATGCGCATCGTGATCGAACTCAAGCGCGACGCCTATCCCCGCGTCGTCCTCAACAACCTCTACAAACAAACACCCCTCCAAGCCAACTTTGGAGCCAATATGTTAGCGCTAGTAAATGGGGAACCCCAACTACTTACGCTCTCCCAATTCCTCAATGTCTTCCTAGACTTCCGCATTGAGACAATTACTCGCCGGACTCAATACGAACTCCGCAAAGCAGAAGAACGCGACCACCTTCTGCAAGGCTTATTAATTGCCTTAGAAAACTTAGATGCAATTATTCACCTAATTCGCGCCGCTGCCGACTCCGCCGCCGCGAAACAAGAATTGATGGATAATTACGGTCTTTCTGAACAGCAATCAGACGCAATTCTGCAAATGCAGTTACGGCGTTTGACCGCATTAGAAGCGCAAAAAATTCAGCAAGAACACGAAGAACTGCGAGCTAAAATCGCCGATTTGGAAGATATCTTAGCGCGCCGGGAACGGATACTAGAAATCGTCGAAGTTGAAGCAGTCGAAATCCAAACCAAAATCGCCACTCCTAGGCGCAGCGTCATCGAACACGCCGAAGGAGAAATCGATGAAAGAGATTTAATTGCCAACGAACAAGCAATTATTCTGATTACAGAGCAAGGCTACATCAAGCGGATGCCGGTCAGCACTTTCGAGGCCCAAAGTCGCGCTACTCGCGGCAAAGCAGGCGCGAAAATGAAAGAAGATGACGGAGTAGAACATTTCCTTTCCTGCTGCGATCATGACAGCGTTTTGTTCTTCAGCGACAGGGGCGTAGTTTATTCTGTCAAAGCTTATCAAATCCCCGTCTGTTCGCGGACTGCCCGCGGCACTCCCGTGGTGCAACTGCTGCCGATTCCTATAGAAGAAAAAATCACTTCTATGGTATCAGTCACAGAATTCACCAGCGAAGAATACTTGGTCATGCTGACTCGCGGCGGCTACATCAAGAAAACAGCACTTTCAGCTTTTGGCAACATCCGCACTAACGGATTAATCGCCATTTCTCTAGAAGAAGGCGACCAACTGCGCTGGGTGCGGAGAGCAAAAGTGGATGACAGCATCATCATCGGTACGCGCCAAGGGATGGCAATTCATTTCCGCACCAATCACGAACAGTTGCGCCCAGTCGGCCGCGCGACGCGGGGTGTAAAATCAATGAAATTGCGATCGGGCGATGAGTTGATCAGCATGGACATTTTACCCAGTTCAATTGTTGCCGAAATTGCTGAGTTGGACACAGAAGATTCGGAATTTGAGGGAGCTAATATTGCTCAATTAGAAACAGAAGACTCAGAATTTGAAGGGGCAGAAATTGCTGACTTGGAAAATGAAGAAGCGGAATTGGAAGATGAAGAATTAGAACTGCAAGCCGAGGAAATTGAAGGCGAAGAAGCCGAAGAAATTCATAAAAATAGCAGCGGAGTTCCTTCGGTGTTGGTAATCACAACCAACGGCTACGGCAAGCGGGTTCCAGTTTCTCAATTCCGACTGCAAAGACGGGCTGGCAAGGGATTGACAGCTACTAAATTTAAGTCTAAAAAGGCTAAGGATTACGTAGCGGCGCTGCGAATTGTCAACGAAGATGACGAGTTGATGATCGTTACCAACCGAGGTATTATTATCCGTCAGGCTGTGAGTGCAATTTCCACCCAATCGCGCACAGCAACGGGCGTGCGCGTGCAGCGGTTGGACGAGGATGATTCGATCGTAGCTGTGGCTTTAGTGCCGCCTGCCGGTGAAGAATCTGCCGAAGAATCCGACTCTGAGGAAGCGGCAGAATAGTCATAGGTTAATAGTTTGTAAGGTGCGCTAGGCGCACCTTACTGCTGAATGGTAAAAATGCGATCGTCCCTACTCAGAAGTTTTCCCTGAAAAGTCAAAGATTTTTTCCGGTGAGGTAATGATGAGTCAACTCCAAACCCAACTACTAACTGATACCTGGGTTACAGCGACTTGGGATGAATATATAGAAATTATTAAACAGCCGGAGTACGATCGAGCAAAATGCTACTATTACAACGGACAGTTGAGGATTGAAAAGGCAGCAGTCGGGCCCGATCGTGCTGATGACAACGGAATTATCGTCATCTTAATAAATTTATTTGGCATTGCTAAAGGTATAAAAATGAGACTGCTGGTCAACTGTAGCTACGCCAAAACCGGTGTTAGAGGCGCTCAACCTGATGCTTCTTACTACATCGGAGACCGGGTGCAAACGGCACCTCGCGGCAGTTCGGTAGTGCATTTAGATAGCGCAGTTTCCCCAGATTTAGCGATTGAAATTGCCGACAGTTCTCTCGTTGACGATTTGGGGACAAAAAGAATGATTTATGAAGAATTAGGGGTGTCTGAGTATTGGGTAGTAGACGTACAAAAAGCCCAAGTTATTGCTTTCAAAATAATTGCTAACCGGGGAAGCGAACGTCTCACGGAATCTCAAGTTTTGCCGGGGCTAAAAGTTGCTTTATTAGAGGAAGGTTTGCGCCGCAGTCGCCAGACGGACAATACAGAAGTCGGCAACTGGTTTTTAGAGGAAGTTCGCGGGAATCCTCAATAGTGCGATCGACTGCATTCTTTTGTTAAACTGAAGGCTAAAAACCCGGTTTCTACGAGTTTTGTGAACAGGAACGAGAAATATAGGAAGAAACCGGGTTTCTGAAGTTTGCGTGTCTCCAGGACAGGGCAAAGCCATGTCCGGCGCTTGAATCGTTGACAATCGAGCCGATAATTGCTATAGCTTAATAGAATCAAAAAGTTAATAGCAAAAGTCTCTAAAAATGCCTTATTTAACAGCAGCAAACGACATCAAAGCACTCATCGCTAAATTTTCCCAAGCTAAAATCCTGTGGGTTGACACAGAAATAGCAGACTATAAATCCAACCCCAGATTATCTCTGATTCAAGTGTTAGCTGACTCCACAGATTCGAGTGGAGATGCCACTTTTTTACTAGATGTCTTGGATAAACCTGAATTGGCCAAAGATTTTATCAACCAAATCATGGTCAATCCAGATATTGAAAAAGTCTTGCACAACGCCAGCTATGACATCAGATTTCTGGGCAATGACGACGCTCAAAATGTCACTTGCACATTAAAAATGGCGAGAAAAATTCCAGCTTACATTCTGCCATTACCTAATCGACAACTCAAAACTTTAATAGAAACACTTTGCGGCATTGCTTATGTAGATAAAACAGAACAAAGCGGCGATTGGGCAAAGCGTCCCCTGACCCAGAAGCAGCTAGAATATGCCAAGATGGACGCGGTTTATTTAGCTGGAGTGCATCGCCGCCTGCTAGAAATTCTTGCCCAATGTTACCCCGAACCCGCAACGGAAAACTTGACAGCATTGGGCGAAAAATATCAGGAAATAGAATCTCGGTGGAAGCCGCTAGATTCAGAAATCGCTGAAGTGAAAGAACGCATAAAAGCAGGGATGCTGGCCCAAAACCTCAAAGACAGTTCTTATTTTGAGCTTTCCAGTTCGATAACGATGAAAGTAGATTTCCTCACCCTAGCTAGACTGACACAAACTGAGGGAATTGAGTTAAATTTTCCGGTGACGCTGACGAAAGAAATTCAAAAACAGTTAGGCAAACTTATCTCCGATCCATCTTTGGCAGTTGAGGAAATTGCGAGTTTGCGGTTAAATTCTAATGTACAGCAGCGGCGAAAATCTACTAAGAAAATTGCGCCGGAACCGGAGAGTGAGGATTTAACAGCATTGGGGGAAAGGTACAAAGAAATTTTGCCTGAATGGAAGTTGCTGGATTCTGAAGTTGAGCATCTGAAAGAGCGCATTAAAAAAGCAATGCTGGTGCAAAATAAAGAAAATACTCCCCATTTTAAGTTATCCAGTTCTTCGATTTTGAAGGTAGATTTTGCTAGCTTGGCAAAACTTGCGCTATCTGTGGGAGTTGAGTTAGATTTTACGGTCACGCTGACTCAATACATCCAAAAGCGGTTAGGGGAAGCTATTAACAAAATTGACGTGCAAATTGAGTATATTACCAGTTGGCGGATGACGGCTAAGACTGTGGAAGATGAAGATGAGGAAATTCCGTTTTAAGCCAGGACTAAGGCAAGCGTGTCACACTTAAATCTACTTGTAAGGATTTAGTAAATTACCTGCCTCCTGCCGACACTCCTCAATATAATTTTTTAAAGTAGCTAGGGAGTTCTCATGTGTTGATTTAAGCCCTGAACCAAAAACACTCTTAATTGCTGTATCACATTCTCGAACAGGAACAATGAAATCTCGAATAGTCTCAAAGCCATCGGCTTCAATATTTCTGAGAACAAGCTGCTCTAAGCACCATAATCTATGATTGAGAGATTCTTGAATGATAGGTAAGTTAACTTTTGCTAAGGCTTTGATGAATCTTTTATCTCCAGTAAAAATCTGAGCAGATTTATCTTTTTGGATAATTTGTATAGCATGACTTGTGAGAATTGCCTCACCTGTATCGATATTTTCAATATTGGATAATTGAATAAAAATTTCTGGGTCAATATCAGATTCAGATATTTTTGGTAAAGTCTTAGTAAGGTAAAGAACTTGTTTATAATTAATCAAACGATCTTCTGGTTTTCGACTTTTCCCTCCTTCAAATTTTTTCCAATCCCCTTCAAATTTATATTGTGCCGTCTCTAGGATATTAACTTGCTCAGAACTAGCATCAAATAATTGAATAGTCTTATTGAATAGCTGGAATGTAGCAAGCTTTTTGATGATGTCATTATCGATGCAATAGATACAACTAGACAAAGCTATTCTCCTAAAATCTGGTCTAAGTAATCAGCATTATCGTCACTTAATTCCTCCCAATTTAGATGCTGATCTAAAAAATTGTTAATAGTCTTGTGTCCTTCTTTAGCAGGATTGATTAAATTTACGCATTTCAAAGACAATGGAAAATAATCTTTATTATACCAGCAATAATTTAAAGCTAATGCAGATGGATCAATAGTTGAGTCACTTTGAAGAAGTTGAGTAATTTTATTCTTTAGGTCTTTTGCATTCTTAAATTTTTTATTGCCGACGGAGTTGTCTAAACTGTTGACTAGCAGTTTAACTGCAAACTGATTGCTATCTCTTTCTTCTCGATCATCACAGTCTTGCTTAATATCGTCATCAATCAAAATACCTTCTTTAATATGACCCAGGGCGAGATGACCCAGTTCATGGGCAAGATCGAATGCTAGACATACGGGTTGTGTCTTACCACTACTCAAGACAATCACGGGATGATCGGCTTGCCATTGGATCATGCCTCTAATTTTGCGGGTATTTTTAGGGTAATTCTTAAAATAGACAACAGCGATACCATGTTCCCAACAGTAATCGAGCAAGCTGTATAAAGTGACTTGAGGATGTTTGGCAACTATCTCTGAACGAACTTGATGAGGGTCGGATGGGATGGGTTTAAATTCGAGCTTTATAGCGTCAGCGACCACTTCCGCAACCCGTGAGGCAAGTTGATGGGCAACATCAGGTACGTCTGCTTTATCCTGTTGATGGTACTTGAACTTGGTATGAAGTAAGGGCTTAAACTGAGGCTTCTGATTCTCGGCTAAAAGACTCTTGAGGTCTAGGTGCAGACGTTGGGCAATATGACCAGCACCCTCTAGGACGGCGACGGGTTTATTGTCTAATTCTTCATTCCACCAACTGGGCAAACCTTTTTCTTGAACGAAACGTTTTGAGAAACCGATCGCCGAGAGTTTTTTATAGAGAACAGACATTGATAATGTTTGTGTCATTGGCTTGCCCTCCGTATGAGAATTCGCGTAATATCATTGTAACCTAATTGCAGAGAATTTGGCTACTAGATTTTTTATAAAGCGTTGTTCTCTATCCTACCACAGGATAAACTTTCGCAAAAGCAAAACCAAAGGAAAGTTTCAAACCCGAACGATTCCGCTCCTGTCGTCTTGGCAACCTAACACTTTTCCCATCTACCTATTTCCTAGTCGCCACCGCTGCCCCTTTGCGGTTCATTTCAATCACCCATATTTAACCAAGGTGGGCAAAATGCCCACCCTAATTCCTACTTCCCTACCGTGAAATACTCATTCTTAGCATACACGCTAATAATGCAGTCTCCGACTTCAAAAAACATCCCCTCTTGCTCATCTTTAGAAAATTGCAAGTTGCCGTATTTAGAATTAATTTCCTCAGCAGTCGCCGCTTTTGCCTCCATTTCATCCGGGATAAGTCCGGTAGAACCGATATAGAAAACCAGCGGTGAAACTTTTTCGCGGTACACTTTTTCGGCATAAGCGTCCAGTCGCTCGTTGGCATTAGCTAAAGCAGCGACAAACTCCTCTCGCTTGACATCTTCTCCCTGCCATTTCGCTTGCAAAAGGCGCAGCAAACTATCTGCACCCACTTTGGCTAAAGTAGCGCTAACAATTCCGTTATCCTCCAACCCCAAAAACTCATCGAAAATCAGTTTCATCAAGTCGTCAACTTTGGTGATTTTTGTTCGGGATGACAGCGTTTTGCGTGCGAAGACAACAGGCTCATCTAATGTGATGTCAAATGTCGGTTTTGCTAGCTTTTCCCCCGTGTTTTTGTGGTAAACTTCATAAAGGCGATCGAGAAATTTGTTGGCAGAGTGCAATTTGCCGAAGTTGAGAATGTTTTTGCTGCCGATGTCGATTTTGTAGCTGACTCGCGAATCTACTGAACCGCTGGCGATCGCACTTTTTAAATCTGTGTATTCCGTCGTCGTCGGAAAGTTGATGTAAAGGTTTTTTGACAGATAATGCTGTTTCAATTCTTCCAATTGTTCCGCTGTGTAAGACTCGGATTCCTCCTTCAAATGAGCCGAGAGAATGCTAGAGAGAATTTTGATTTCTGCCAGTTCCTCAAACACTCCGTCAAGGCTGCCGTAACGCCCGTCAAAAGGCACGAGGGGCAAAGTCTCTAACTTAATATCGTACTCTGAACGGAAGTCAAATTCTTGCACGGGCAAACCGTCTTTTTCCAGGACACCGCATTTTTTGAGCAAATCAAACACTGGTTTGCTGCTGATTTTGGTTCGCAGCGACTTAATATTAACTTCGCCGTCGCTGACAATGGTATAATTGTTGAAAGTATTGAGGTCTGTAACTAGAATTCCCGCCACTTCTGCGATTAAAGTTTCATCCTCAACTTTTACCAGCTTAGCTTTTCGGGTAATCAGCATATTGATGGTAGCGGTATTTTGATTGATGGCAAATGAACCCATTTGCACGTATTCGCCACCATCTAAGAATTCAGTTTTCAGCCAAGGCTTGACAAGGTTGCCGTTTTCGTCTCGCTTTCCTTCAATTCGCTTCAAACCTTTTCGCTGATAATTTTCTTGCAAGTGTTTCAAGTTGATGATGATGCTGTTGCTGTTTTCCTCCAATATCTTGATTAACTCCAGCAGGGAAATTTTATCGCTGACTTTTACCCGATCGCCAATTTGATGATTTTTCAACACATCAGGCGCAAAAACAGCCTGTTCCAAATCTTCCGTAAACTCGGCTATTTGGGCATTTGTCAAAGCTTTCGCGTGTTTTTCCGTCAAAGTAGCGTCGAAGGTGCTCGCCAGCGCATACTTAGCCGTATTTAAATTGCCGTCAGCGAGGTTAGCTTTCGCAAAAGCAAACACCGACTCATCAGTTTGAGCAACGGGAACATCTAGTTTGTCATACTCATCTTTGGCGACTTTCTGATATTTGTAAAACAGTCCGCGATCGTCTGCTTTCAGCCCGCAGATTTTCAGAGTGCTCGATGAACCGTTGATTTTATTGCCACTTTTGGAAACAAAAACTTGATAATCGTATTCCTTAATTAACGGTTCTTCCAGCGGAGGTGCAACGGAACTGCCTAACAGTTTTGTGCTGTCGTAAAGAGCATCGTAAACCATTTTGACTTCGCCAGCGCGGATGCAATTTCCCGATAATGTGTTGGCGATTTTGGAGAGAAGTTTAAAATCAGCATAGCCATAGGATATCGTGTTGGCAAACACATCCATGTCTTTGAGTTCTTCGCAAATTTCCCCTAGTTTTGCAGCTTCCGAATTGGCGCTGGGGTCATTTGCATAGCCGTCTGTGTGCAAATTGATCGCTGTCATTTCTCCCGCTTTAACCAGAGATTTAGCGAGTTGCATCGACTGCGATATGCAGGTAGATCCAGCCGTGTGGATTTTTTGAATTTCTTTGATGTATGGAGAGTCAAACGTCAGCACTTCTTGAATGGGAATTCGCTGGAAATGACAAATTACGTTCCCCTTGTCAGCATAGGAAATCAGGCTGATAATTAGCTGGTAATTGTTGTATTCGTCTAAGGTCAAAAGCTTGATGAGGGTTTCTTTCAGCGGTTCTAAGTCATAATACATTGAGCCGGAACGGTCGATGATGATGATGCTGTGAGCGACGGATTTTTCTGGGATATCACCGGGCTTTCTTTCTAAATTAATGCGATCGACTAGATAGAATGCCTTTGCGTTTCCGGCAAAATTGTAGAGGGTAAACTTGGTGCGAGTATTGGAGGCTGCTTGGCTGCTGGAACTTTTAACTTGAGATGATTGTTTTGCTTGCCGTGCCATAGTTTTCACCTATGTTGATTTATTCCTCAACTTTATGATTACACGCGCTTCTGTGGATGTCAAGGCCTGTGTGGAAAATTATCTGCGAGGCTGAATAAGCATTAATATTGAGCGCTGCGGTGGCAGGGAAAACTGCGGCGGTAGGCTAAAGGTGGGCTTTTTTGGCAAAAGTAGCGGATCTGCGTAAATATTTAGTAAAGATTTAGCCAATCATGCTTTATTTAGAAAATCCGCTGCTCAAACTTTATGTAAATACGATCGGATGGGTGGCGTTGGGATTTTTTCTCGGCCGCCTGCTACCGAGAAGCTATTCTACATATTTAGCCAAGTTTCTTTTCTTCTTTGGCACGCCATTGAGCATTGTTGCTTTTATCCGCAGCGCCAATTTGTCTGGCGCTATTTGGATGGCGCCGCTGATAGCTTGGGCGGCAATTCTAGCAGGTGGAGGACTCGCTTGGATTTTGATAAATTTCGGTGTCGGCGACGAACGTTTCAAGACTCTTAATCCGATCGCCCAAAATAGCCCGGAACACACCAGCGCTTGGAGTTTGCCCGCTCAAGGCAGCTTCTTATTAGCAACGATGGTGGGTAATACGGGTTTTTTAGGCATTCCCGTCACCTTGTCCTTATTAGGATCGGAACACTTTGCCTGGGCGTTGTTTTACGACTTGCTAGGCACTACCATGGCAATCAATATACTGGGAGTTGCTATTGCTTCTGTCTGCGGTAAAAGCGATCGCCGTCAGAGTTGGTTGGGTCCGGTGCGGGCAATTTTTCTGAATCCGGCACTGTGGGCTTTTGGTCTAGGGTTGGTCTCGCGCAGCTTGCCGCTGTCGGCACAAATCGCAGAATTGTTAACCACAGGCGCTTGGACTGTCATTACTTTATCTTTAATTACGATCGGGATGCAGTTGAGCAAGTTGAATTCCTTGCAGAACCTCAAACAAGTTTTAGCTTGTCTGGCGATTAAAATGCTGTTAGTTCCTTTGGTATTTGGCACGGGATTAACGTTTTTGGGGATCGCGGGCGCACCGCGACTTGTGCTAGTGCTGCAAATGGCGATGCCTCCTGCTTTTGGTACTACATTGTTGGCCGAAGCTTTCAATCTCGATCGCGAATTAGCCGTAACTGCGATCGGCATAGGCTGCCTTAGTTTATTATTCACTATTCCTCTATGGATGAGGATATTTAATTTTCAATAAAAATAGGAGTTGAGCGGTTTAAAAAGTGCTTTATTTCAGTGATCCTAATCACAAATATTTAGCGCTTGATGTCATATTAATTTAACAATCACTGGACTGGGAAAGTGTATGGGGCTCTGTTAATGTGGAAATAGCCCGTGGATGACGGGAAGAATAAAAGTATGACAACTATAAATTTTTCATTGACAGGTTATCAAATTCTCGATCGCATTTACTCAGGAACTCGCACCCTAGTTTATCGAGCTTGCCGCACTGGCGACAAACAGCCCGTCGCCATCAAAGTCTTGCGGAACGAGTATCCCAGCTTCAGCGAACTGGTGCAATTTCGCAATCAGTACACGATCGCCAAAAACCTCAACTTCCCCGGCCTCATCGAAACCTACAGTTTGGAACCCTACCAAAACAGCTATGCGCTGGTAATGGAAGACTTCGGGGGAATTTCTCTCAAAGAATGGACTCAACAAGGGAAAACTCTACCCGATTTAAGCGAGTTTTTGCAAATGGCGATCGCACTATGCCACACCTTAAATATTCTCTACCGAGAACGCATCATTCACAAAGACCTCAAACCCAGCAACATTTTAATTAACCCGGAAACCAAACAAATCAAATTGATCGATTTTAGCATTGCATCTTTACTACCAAGAGAAACCCAAACTCTCATCAATCCCAATGTATTAGAAGGAACACTTGCTTACATTTCTCCCGAACAAACTGGCAGAATGAACCGGGGAATTGACTACCGGACTGATTTTTATTCTTTAGGAATCACCTTCTACGAATTACTGACAGGAGAGTTGCCATTTCAATCCAATGACCCGATGGAATTAGTGCATTGCCATATCGCCCAAGCCACACCATTAGTACGCGAAATTAATCCACAAATTCCGCCTGTACTTTCAGAGATTGTCAGCAAATTGATGGCAAAAAATGCGGAAGACCGCTATCAGAGTGCCTTAGGTCTGAAATACGATCTAGAAAAATGTTTACGTCAACTTCAAGAAACTCAGAAAATTGAGAGATTTAAAATAGCCCAAAGGGATCTGTGCGATCGCTTTCTGATCCCCGACAAAATCTACGGACGAGAAGCTGAAGTAGAAACCCTGCTACAAGCATTTGATAGAGTCAGTCAAGGTGCAACAGAAATGATGCTAGTAGCAGGTTTTTCAGGAATTGGAAAAACAGCCGTTGTCAACGAAGTGCATAAACCAATTGTCAGACAACGCGGCTATTTTATTAAAGGCAAATATGACCAATTTCAACGCAATATTCCCTTCAGTGCTTTCGTCCAATCCTTCCGGAATTTAATGGAGCAATTATTAACCGAAAGCGATGTTAAAACCCAGCAATGGAAAACTAAAATCTTAGAGGCGGTTGGCGAAAATGGTCAAGTAATTATTGAAGTGATTCCCGAACTTTCAAGAATTATTGGCGAACAACCACCAGCGATAGAGCTATCAGGAACGGCGGCACAAAATCGCTTTAATTTATTATTCCAAAAATTTACGCAAGTCTTCACCAGTGCATCACATCCATTAGTCATATTTTTAGATGACTTGCAATGGGCAGATTCGGCATCGCTCAAGTTAATGCAGCTATTAATGGCTGATACAAGTCATCTTTTCATAATTGGTGCCTACCGCGATAATGAAGTCAATCCAGGACATCCCTTAATGTTGACTTTGAATGAAATTGCTAAATCACAAGCAAAGATTAATACGATTGCTTTAGCACCACTGAGTCAAGAGCAAGTAAATAACTTAGTGGCTGACACGCTCAAATGTTCGGAAGATGTAGCATGGCATCTTTCTGTATTGATTTATCAAAAAACTAAAGGAAATCCGTTTTTTGCCACCCAGTTTCTCAAAGCACTGTATCAAGATGGATTAATCCAATTTGACTTTGAGATCGGCTGTTGGCAATGCAATCTATCAGAAGTGACGGCTCAAGCAGTTACAGATGACGTTGTAACTTTTATGAGTTGCCAACTGCAAAAATTACCGCGATCGACTCAAGATGTCTTGCAGTTAGCTGCTTGTATAGGTAACTCTTTTGATTTAGCAACTTTGGCGATTGTTTCGCAGCAATCGGAAATTGAGACGGCTGCGGCTTTGTGGAAAGGTTTGCAAGAAGGGTTGGTTTTACCAATTGGTGATATTTATAAGTTTTATGTCGGGCAAGAAAATCAAGCACCTACATCCGAAAATCAACTGATTGTTACATACAAATTCTTACACGATCGCGTCCAGCAAGCCGCCTATTCCCTAATTCCCAACGACCAAAAACAGGCGACTCATTACCAAATCGGACAACTGCTGCTGCAACAGATTTCTGCACCAGCTAGAGTTGACCGTATTTTAGAAATCGTCAATCAATTAAACTACGGCACGGCTTTAATTACCCAACCAACAGAACGAGAAGAATTAGCCCAACTCAATTTAATTGCCTGTCGCAAAGCCAGAAGCGCCACTGCCTATCAAGCTAGTCGCGAATATGCCAGCACCGGATTATCTTTGCTGGGAGAAAATGCTTGGCAGCAGCACTATGAAATAACACTATCATTCTATGACGAAGCGGCGGAATTAGCTTCTTTATGCGGTGACTTTGAGGCGATGGAAAAGTCGATCGAGACAGTCCTTGCTCAGGCAAGATCTTTACTGGAACAGCTCAATGTTTATCGAATTATAATTCGCGCAAAAACCTCCCAGAGTAAACTGACAGAAGCGATCGCGATCGGTATCCAGCTTTTGCAACAGTTGGGCGTAACGATGACCGAATCACCGACACCAGACGATATTCAACAGTTAATCCAAGAGATTAGCGATTTGATTGGCGACAGGGAAGTTGCAGAGTTTGTTCATCTGCCGATAATGACTGATGCCTGCGTTATTGCCATTCTTCAGATTGCCACAAGCATCCAGCCGGCAGCTTACCTCTGTGGCTCTCTGTTGTTTCCATTACTAACTTCCTTATCAGTCAAATTATCCTTGCAGCATGGCAACATCCCTCTTTCCGCTTCTAACTATGTTTGCTATAGCAGCATTGTCTGTAATCTCTTGCAAGATGTCGATTTAGCCACACAGTTTAGTCAGTTGGCATTGAATGTCGTCTCAAAATTAGATGCTAAAGCGACCAAACCTGAAGTATTAATGACGATGGGAATATGTATCCGACACCGCAAATCTCATGTCAAAGAAACGTTACCGCTCTTGAGGGAGAGCTACACGACTGCTTTAGAAGTCGGATCGCTGGAAATCGTCGGGTATACCGGCCACTGTTTGTGTCTAAATTCTTTTTGGTGCAGTCAGCCCCTAGACATTTTAGAGCAAGAGACGCGCACCTACTACAATGCTTTGTTGCAAGTTAACCAATTGATAACCGCCAATTACTGCCGGATCTATTGGCAATCTATGTTAAATTTACTAGGTTTGGCAGAGCATCCCACCCTGTTGTCTGGCTCAGCCCTCCAGGAGACGGAATTTTTGCCCCTGCATCTGTCTGCAAATGACCTATTTGGGTTGTATATCTTCTATTTGTATAAGCTCACCCTTTGCTTTTTGTTTGGGGAAATTGAGCCAGCTAACAATTATGCACTCTTAGGTAGAAACTATTTAACGGCAGCTACGGGAATGGTCTGCGAAGCTGCATTTTATTTATATGATTCTTTGATTGCTCTAGCACAGTTGAGTCAATCATCTAGTGAGGTATCAACCGCATTAGAGCGAGTCGCAAAAAACCAAACTATTTTACAGCACTGGGCGCACCATGCTCCAATGAACTATCAGCATAAGGTTGATTTGGTAGCAGCAGAAAAATGTCGAGTGTTAGGACAAAAAAGTGAAGCCATCGATCTATACGATCGGGCGATTTCTCTAGCTCAAGCTAACCAATATGTTCAAGAAGAAGCCTTAGCCAACGAACTGGCGGCAAAGTTTTACCTGGAGTGGGGCAAACAGCGCATTGCTGGAGAATACATCACCCAAGCCTATTACGGCTATACTCGCTGGGGCGCTAAAGCCAAAGTTGCCGACTTAGAAAAACGCTATCGCCAACTGCTTGCCCCCATATTACAGCAAACCCGTTCTCAGCTCTCAACTAATGAAACTATTTTCGCATTAGGGACTGCCACATCGACCAATGACACTACTTCTAGCAGTAGCAGTGTCTCAGATACCCTAGATTTAAAAGCGATTCTGAAAGCTTCCCAAACTATCTCAGGTGAAATCGAACTCGAAAAACTGCTTTCATCATTGCTTTCGATCGTCATCGAAAATGCCGGAGCTGATAAGTGCGTGTTAATGCTCTTGCAAGACAATCGACTGTTAATTAAAGGGTCAATTACTGTTGGCACGAACCCAGTCGTGTTGCAACGCCTTCCGGTTGAGGAAAGTCAGGATATTCCTCTGAAGTTAATTTACAAAGTCAAGCATCACCAGCAGACTGCTGTGTCGATCGAGCCGAGTACCGATCTGACTTTAGTTAACGATCCATATATCATGCGTCAGCAACCTAAGAGTATCTTGTGCAGTCCGATTTTGCATCAAGGTAAGTTGATAGGCATTTTATATCTAGAAAATAGTTTAGCAACGGGAGCTTTTACGAGCGATCGCGTTGAACTCTTGAATCTACTCTGTACTCAAGCTGCTATTTCTCTAGAAAATGCTCAATTGTACGAGCGCTCTCTAGAATATTCCCAACAACTAGAACAAGCATTACACAACTTGCAAAACGCCCAATTACAAATAATTCAAAGTGAAAAAATGTCTGCACTGGGTAATTTAGTAGCTGGTGTAGCGCATGAAATGAATAACCCCCTTGGTTTTATCTCTGCCAGTCTCCTGGAAACTAAACCTACTATTGCCGAACTAATCGAACACTTGACACTCTATCAAGAAAATTTCCCCGATCGGAGCGAGGAAATTATCGACCATGCCGAAGAAATTGATTTGGAATATACCTTAGAAGATTTACCTAAGATGATGGATTCCATGTCGGCGGCGTGTGACAGGCTCAAAAATATCAGTACCAGTTTACGTACTTTCTCCCGTGCCGATCGAGATTATAAAGTGCCGTTCAACATTCACGAAGGCATCGACAGCACGCTCTTAATTCTCAAACATCGCCTCAAAGCGAATGACCAACGTCCCGCCATCGAAGTGATTACCAAGTATGGTAATTTACCTAAGCTCGAATGTTTCCCCGGACAACTAAATCAGGTATTTATGAATCTAATAGCCAATGGGATCGATGCGCTGGAAGAATCGAATCAGGGACGCAGTTTTACGGAGATTAGAGCTAATCCAAATCAAATTACAATTCGGACAGAAATGAAGGATAATGAGTGGGCGATTGTTCGCATTTCCGATAATGGTATTGGCATGACGGAAGAGGTAAAGCAGCACATTTTCGATCACTTGTTCACCACGAAAGCGGTGGGTAAGGGAACGGGATTGGGATTGGCGATCGCGCGCCAGATTGTAGTAGAGAAACATGGCGGTTCAATTCACGTCAATTCTCTATTCGGCGGCGGAACGGAATTTGCGATCGCCCTACCAATTCAGGCAGAGAAACCCAGTTAACAAAATTTAAAGGCACGTTAACGTACCTTCTACCTTCGCATTCAAACAAATTTCCCAAATCACTCATCAATCAGGAATTAAGAACGTGAATAATTTTGATAAAAACACGGCGCAACTCGACGATAACACGCACGTAAACGTTCAAATTACCAACTATCAAATCGGCCAAATAGTTTATGCGGGGAGTCGAACATTAGTTTATCGAGCGATTCGGACTGATGACGGATTACCTGTCATTATCAAACTGATGAAACGGCAATATCCTACTTTTAGCGAATTGGTGCAGTTTCGCAATCAGTATAGCATTGCCAAAAATTTAGATGTTCCCGGCATTGTCAAACCCTACAGCTTGGAAGCTTATCACAACGGATATGCCTTAGTAATGGAAGACTTTGGCGGCATTTCGTTGCAACAATTTACGCAAAAAAATCCGCTGACACTCGAAGATTTTCTTCAGATTGCCTTGTCATTGACAGATATTCTCCATTACATCCATCAACAGCGCGTCATTCACAAGGATATCAAACCGGCCAATATCCTCATTCATCCCGATACAAAGCAAGTTAAATTAATCGACTTTTCCATCTCAACTTTACTGCCGAGAGAAACTCAAAAAATTCAGAGTATTAACGCTTTAGAAGGGACTCTAGCATACGTTTCTCCAGAGCAAACCGGACGGATGAATCGCGGGATAGATTATCGCAGTGACTATTATTCATTAGGGATTACCTGGTATGAATTACTCACCGGAAATCTACCTTTTCAGTCAGACGATCCGATGGAGTTAGTGCATTGCCATATTGCGAAAAAACCAGATAATTTTACAAGTAAAAAAATTCCCCAGGTACTTGCGGATCTAGTGATGAAGCTGATGGCAAAGAATGCCGAAGAACGCTATCAAAGTACCTTGGGAATCAAACACGATCTAGAAAAATGTTTAGCGCAATTGCAGAAATCAGGAAAGATTGAAGATTTTGAAATCGCACAGAGAGATTTAAGCGATCGCTTTCTGATCCCAGACAAACTTTACGGACGAGAAGCGGAAATCGAAATCCTTATGCAAGCATTTGGAAGAGTCGCCAATAGTGCTTCCGAACTAATGTTAGTCACGGGTTTCTCTGGGATTGGCAAAACGGCAATCGTCAATGAAGTACATAAACCGATTGCGCGATCGAAAGGCTATTTTATCAAGGGAAAATACGATCAATTTCAACGCAACATACCGTTTTCTGGATTAGTACAAGCATTCCGCGATTTGATGGGACAATTGCTGGGAGAAAGTGATGCTCATCTAGAGCGTTGGAAAACTAAAATTCTCTCTGCTTTGGGTGATAACGGCCAAATTTTGATCGAAGTAATTCCCGAACTCGAACAAATTATCGGCAAACAACCAGATGCGATCGAACTGACAGGTAGTGCTGCCCAAAATCGCTTCAATTTAGTATTTGTAAATTTCATGGAAGTGTTTGCCACGTCAGAGCATCCATTGGTGATGTTTTTGGACGATTTACAGTGGGCAGATTCAGCATCTCTCAATTTGATGAAGTTGTTAATGAGCCAAACAGAGGGAGGCTATCTATTGATTATTGGGGCTTATCGGGATAACGAAGTTTTTCCCACTCATCCGCTGATGTTGGCGTTGGAGGAAATCCAAAAAACCAAAGCAACTGTCAATACGATCGAGCTAATTCCTTTAAGTCAATCTGACGTGAATTATCTGATTGCCGATACTTTTAGTTGTGCGATCGATCGCGCTCTACCCCTGACTGAGTTAGTATATCGAAAAGCTAAAGGAAATCCGTTCTTCACCACACAGTTTTTGAAAGCATTGTACGAGGATGGATTGATTGCATTTGACTGGCAGACAGGTTCCTGGCAATGCGATGTCGCCCAAGTGCGATCGCTCTCCCTCACCGATGATGTCGTCGAATTCATGGCATTACAGCTACAAAAGTTACCCCCCGCCACCCAAAACATTCTGAAGCTAGCTGCTTGTATAGGCAACCAATTTGATTTAGCAACCCTCGCCATTATTTCCGAACAATCGGAAATAGAAACAGCGACATCCTTGTGGAAAGCGTTGCAAGAAGAACTCGTTTTACCCCAGAGCGAAATCTACAAATTTTATCAAAACAGCGAACTAGATACCCAACACTCAACTGCCAACACCCAACAGTGTTATTATAAGTTTTTGCACGATCGAATTCAGCAAGCAGCGTACTTTTTGATTCCCGAAAATTCAAGGCAGATTACTCATTTAAAAATCGGTCGGCTGTTATTACAAAATACTGCGGCTGAAAATTTGGATGAAAAGATTTTTGGCATCCTCAACCAGATTAATTACGGGGTGAATTTACTAGAAGAATCAGAACGAGAATTAATTGTCAGACTGAACTTAAAGGCTGGTGAAAAAGCTAAAGCTGCTACCGCTTATGAAGCAGCACAGAAGTATTTAAATACAGGTAAGATGCTGTTATCGAGTAAGAGTTGGGAAACTAATTACAAACTTTCACATCATCTCTATACCAGTCTTGCCGAAGCCGAATATCTCAATGGCAACTACAAACGAGCGGAAGAATTGATTGATTTTACTGTCAAAAAATCAGTCTCAATCTTAGACCGCGTGCCTGTGTATCGAATACAATTACAGTTGCATAATGTGCAATCTCAGTTCGAGCGAGCGATCGAAGTTGGGCTGTCATGTCTGCAAGAACTTAACGTAAATTTACAACCAAATCCACCTCAAAAGCAGCAACTTCAAGTTGAGGAGCTAAGCAATCTTCCCCTGATGACCGATCCAAATAAGCAAGCGGCAATGGAAGTCTTGATTGCCTTAACTGGTCCAGCTTATGCTCAACGACCTGAATTATTGATGGAAATTATTAATACTTTGCTTCACCTCTCCATTCAATATGGTAATTCAAAGTATTCACCCTATGGTTATTGTCTTTATGGGATGCTCCTTTGTGCGACTATGGAGGATATCGATCGGGGTTATCAATTGGGTCAAATGTCGGTAGATATATTAGAAAAACTGGGTGCTAAAGCATACAATGCTAAGGTTTGCAATATATTTGGAAACTGCATCCGACACTGGCAAAAACCTGCCCGAGAAAATGTAGATTTAGCCATTGGCGTACAGGGATTTTGTAGTGGCTTGGAGACTGGAGACATAGAGTATGCTGGGTATTCAATTATTCATTATTGCGTGAGTCTGTTTTTTCTGGCTCTGCCTTTGCCAGAATTAGAGAAGAAATTTGACGAATATTTGCAAATTCTGACGCAACTCAAGCATAAATATGGAACTACCATTCTCAGTATAGGTCGTCAGACTATTTTGAACTTGCAGGAAAATAACTTTAGTCAGTTTGCATTGCCTGAATATGTTCAAGAGGCTGAACAACTAGAGTCTGACCTGATTGCAAATAAAAATTTTACGACTCTCTTTCTTTTTTATGTCCTTAGAGCCTTATTTTTGTACTTGATTGGTAAATATCAAGAAGCAGTTCGTTACATGACACTAGCAGTACCTTATGCTGCAAATGCACCGGGCTTAATAACTGTCAGCGAACATAACTTCTACTATTCACTCTCTTTACTGGCTCAATATCCTGACTTGGAGGAAAATAAACAGATTGAATGCTTGAAAATAGTAGATGCTAACCAGAAGCTCAGGAAAATTTGGGTTAATCATGCCCCTGAAAATTTTTTACATCAATATGAGTTAGTAGAGGCAGAAAAAGCCAGAATACTCAAGCAAAATTGGCAAGCGGCGGAGTATTACGATCGCGCGAGCGCTATTGCCAAAACCAACGGCTATATCCAATTAGAAGCACTCGGCAATGAGCTAGCAGCAAAATTCTACCTTGAATGTAGAAAAGAAAAAGTAGCAGCCGGATATATGCAGGAAGCCTATTATTGCTACGCTCGTTGGGGAGCCAAAGCCAAAGTCGCCGACTTAGAAAAACGCTATCCCCAATTGCTTGCTCCCATATTACAGCAAACCCGTTCGATCTTTTCCACGAACGAAACCATCTTCGCATTAGGAACTGTCACATCCACCAATTCGGCTTCTTCTAGCAGCAGTATCTCAGATACCCTAGATTTAAAAGCTCTTCTCAAAGCTTCTCAAACTATCTCTAGTGAAATCGAACTCTCCAAACTGCTTTCATCTTTGCTTTCGTTAGTCATCGAAAATGCCGGAGCTGATAAATGCGTGTTAATGCTGTTGCGAGACAATCGCTTGTTCGTTAAAGGGTCAATTACCTTGGGAACAGAGCCAGTCGTATTGCAGCATCTTCCGATTGAGGAGAGTCTGGATATTCCCCGAAAGCTGATTTACAAAGTCAAGCACAACAAGCAGACTGTTGTTTTGGTGGATGCGACAGCAGATTCAACCTTAGCCAACGACCCATATATTATCCGCCAGCAACCGTATAGTATTTTGGGTAGCCCGATTTTACATCAGGGTAAGTTAGTCGGCATTTTATATCTAGAAAATAATTTAGTAACGGGAGCCTTTACCAGAGATCGCGTCGAACTCTTGAATCTCCTTTGCGCTCAAGCCGCTATTTCGCTGGAAAATGCCCAATTGTACGAGCGATCGCTAGAATATTCCCAACAACTACAGCGATCGCTAAATGAATTGAATGCCACTCAGTCTCGCTTTCATAACTTAGTAGATAACGTGCCGGGAGTGGTGTATCAATATGGCCTGAATCCCGATAGCATCCTATCATTAAACTACATCAGTGCCGACTGTTATAGTTTGTTTGAAATTACTCCAGAGCAAGCTGTTGCCAATGCAGAGTTTTTCGACAAAATGGTACATCCAGATGATATGGATTTCTACCAGCAAACTTACACTCACACCGTTCAAATGTTCGCGCATTGGCATTGGGAAGGGCGAATTATTACTCCATCTGGCATTGTCAAGTGGGTTCACGGTGAATCACGAAGCGAACGGCAGGCGGATGGTTCGATTGTTTGGGATGGATTATATTTAGATATTAGCGATCGCAAACGATCAGAACTCGCCTTACAGCAAAAATCAGTGGAATTAGAACAAGCATTACACAACTTGCAAAACGCTCAATTACAAATAATCCAAAGTGAAAAAATGTCTGCACTGGGTAATTTAGTAGCTGGTGTGGCGCATGAAATGAATAACCCCCTTGGTTTTATCTCTGCCAGTCTCCTTGAAACTAAACCTACTATTGCCGAACTGGTAGAACACTTGACACTCTATCAAGAAACTTTCCCCGATCGGAGCGAGGAAATTATCGACCATGCCGAAGAAATTGATTTGGAATATACCTTAGAAGATTTACCTAAGATAATTGATTCCATGTCGGCGGCGTGTGACAGGCTAAAAAATATCAGTACCAGTTTACGTACTTTCTCCCGTGCCGATCGAGATTATAAAGTGCCGTTCAACATTCACGAAGGCATTGACAGCACGCTCTTAATACTCAAACATCGCCTCAAAGCGAATGACCAACGTCCCGCCATCGAAGTGATTACCAAGTATGGCAATTTACCTGCGATCGAGTGTTTTCCCGGCCAACTCAATCAGGTATTTATGAATATCCTTGCCAACGCGATCGATGCTTTGGATGAATCGAATATTGGGCAGAGGTTTGCCCAAATAAAGGCGAATAATAACCGGATTACCGTTCAAACTTCAGTAGAGAATGAAGCGGTGAAAATTATTATTTCTGATAATGGGAAAGGAATGATTGAAGAGGTGAAACAAAAGATATTTGACCATTTATTTACGACGAAAGCAGTCGGTAAAGGTACGGGATTGGGATTAGCGATCGCCAAATCTATAATAGTCGAAAAACATGGCGGTTCCCTGAACGTCAATTCTACTCAAGGTCAAGGCACCGAATTTTCAATTATCCTCCCAATAAAACCCGAACAAAACAGTTAATTTGCGACAGCATAACGTCTGATTTAATAACCACTCACCCATTTATTATCAACCGACAACAGCAATGAATAACTCCCACCAAAACACTAACACTCATTCAACCGTTCAAATTCCCAACTATCAAGTTCTCGAAACCGTTTATTCAGGAAGTCGCACTTTAGTTTATCGGGCTATACGTAGTAATGACCGATTCCCTGTTGTCATCAAACTCCTGAAAAACCAGTATCCCACCTTCAACGAACTGGTGCAATTTCGCAATCAATATACGATTGCTAAAAACCTTCATCAAGCAGAAATCATTCAAACTTATAGTTTAGAACCATATAGAAATGGCTATGCGTTAGTGATGGAAGACTTTGGGGGCATTTCCTTGAAAGAATGGGCATTGAAAGGAGAAAACCCGCTATCTTTGAGAAATTTTTTAGAGATCGCGATCGCCCTCTGTAATACCTTCGATATTTTATACCGCGAACGCATCATTCATAAAGATATCAAACCCACGAATATTCTGATTAATCCCGAAACTAAGCAAGTCAAATTAATCGACTTTAGCATTGCATCGTTACTACCAAGGGAAACCCAAACTCTGCTCAATCCCAATGTATTAGAAGGGACACTGGCTTACATTTCTCCCGAACAAACTGGCAGAATGAATCGAGGAATTGACTACCGAACAGATTTTTATTGTTTAGGAATCACCTTCTACGAATTACTGACAGGAGAGTTGCCATTTCAATCAAATGACCCGATGGAGTTAGTGCATTGCCATATCGCCAAAGCAGCACCATTAATACATGAGATTAATCCACAAATTCCGCCTGTACTTTCAGAGATTGTCAGCAAATTGATGGCAAAGAATGCGGAAGAGCGCTATCAGAGTGCGTTAGGACTGAAATACGATTTAGAAAATTGTTTATGTCAGCTAGAAAAAACTGGTGAAATTTGTAGTTTTGAAATAGGGCGAAGGGATCTGTGCGATCGCTTCATTATCCCCGACAAACTCTACGGACGAAAAACCGAAGTAGAAACTTTACTCCAAGCCTTTGAAAGAGTCGCTAACCCCCCTGAATCCCCCCTTGCTAAGGGGGGACATAGGGGGGTAGAAATGATGCTGATAGCAGGTTTTTCGGGGATTGGGAAAACCGCTGTCGTCAACGAAGTTCATAAACCAATTGTCAGGCAACGCGGTTATTTTATCAAAGGCAAATTCGACCAATTTCAACGCAATATTCCCTTCTCTGCTTTCGTCCAAGCATTTCGGGATTTAATGGGTCAATTGTTAACCGAAAGTGATGTCCAGCTAGAGCAATGGAAGAATCAAATATTAGAAACTGTCGGAGACAACGGTCAGGTAATTATTGAAGTCATTCCCGAATTAGAGAAAATCATTGGCGAACAACCACCAGCAGTAGAATTGTCGGGAACAGCAGCCCAAAATCGTTTTAATTTATTGTTTCAAAAATTTACCCAAGTCTTTACTAGCGCCAAACATCCCTTAGTAATATTTTTAGATGATTTACAATGGGCTGATTCAGCATCATTAAAATTGATGCAGCTATTAATGGCTGACACGGGTCATCTTTTCATTATTGGTGCTTATCGGGATAACGAAGTCAATCCAGCCCATCCATTAATGCTGACTTTGAGTGAAATTCAAAAAAAACAAGCAACCATTAATACTATTATTTTAACACCACTGAGTCAATTCCAAATCAATCAATTAGTCGCTGACACCCTAAAAAGTACAGAAAATTTAACATTAAACCTTTCACAATTACTCTATCAAAAAACCCAAGGTAACCCCTTTTTTGCCACCCAATTTCTCAAAGCCCTACACGAAGAAAATTTCATTCAATTTAACTTGGAGTTAAGCTGTTGGCAATGCGAGCTGTCTAAAATTCATCAACAAGCCTTGACCGATGATGTCGTAGAATTTATGGCGTTGCAGTTAGAAAAGTTACCTTTAGCAACCCAGAATATTATGAAATTAGCTGCTTGTATTGGCAATCAGTTCGATCTAGCAACATTAGCAATTGTTTCGGAACGATCGGAGGTAGAAACCGCAGCTAATTTATGGAAAGCATTGCAAGAAGGTTTGATTTTACCGATCGGTGATGTTTATAAATTTTATGTAGGGGCAGAAAGTCAAGCCGTTACGCCAGAAAAATCTCAAAATGTTACCTACAAATTTTTACACGATCGCGTCCAGCAAGCGGCCTATTCCCTAATTCCAGATGACCAAAAACAAACGACTCACCTCACAATAGGACGGTTATTGCTCGAAAATTTATCAGAGATTGAGCTTGAGGAAAAACTGTTCGATATTGTGGGGCATTTGAATTTAGGAATTGAGTTAATTGCTCAATCAAGGGAACGGGAAGAGTTAGCTCAACTGAATTTGCAAGCGGGAGTGAAGGCGAGAAATTCTACAGCTTACGCCGCAGCAAGGGTTTATTTGCAAACGGGGATGGAATTACTCCAGACAAACTGCTGGCAACATCAGTATGAATTGACTCTGAATCTGTCTGTTACGGCTGTGGAAGTTGCCTATTTGAATGGTGACTTTGATGGCATGGAACTTCTTGCCACAGTGGTATTGCAGCAAGCACAGACCATTTTCGACAAAGTTAAAATTTACGAAATTCAAATCATGGCACTGACAGCCCAGAGCCAGATGTTAAAAGCTATTTTAGTAGGTAGAGATGCCTTGGGGCAATTGGGGGTAGAACTCCCGGCTGCACCTGACGAAGCCAAAATTAGCCAAGTGCTACAGACTCTTGCAGGCCAACTAAGCAATAGACGGATTGAAGAACTAATCGAGCTCCCGATAATGAGCGATCCTCAGACTCAGGCAACCATGCAAATTTTAGGAATGTTATTTGCACCTATTATCCAGGGAATGCCAGAATTAGTGCCCATACTGAGCGCGACGATGGTGAGTTTATCCCTCCAGTTTGGGAATTCGCCTGCATCAACAGTGGGGTATGTGATTCACGGTCTGGTACTGTGTGGCTTTTTGGGAGAAGTCGAAACAGGCTATCGCTTTGGGCGATTGGCACTGAACTTGATTGACCGATTTAACGTGCGGGAATTCAAGAGCAAGGTTCTACTTCTATTTGGGTCTTTTATCCAACATCGTCAGGAAGCTCTGAGAGCAACGATGCTAACGGGTAAAGATGGCTATACGGCTGGTATGGAAACTGGCGATTTTTTCAATGCTTGCTATAGCATTGGCACTTACTTAAATGCCAACCTTTTTGGTGGGGTAGAACTGGATACTTGGGAACCTGAGATCGCAGTTTACAGCGGCGTTCTGGCAGAGGTGAAGCAATATTCTGCCAAGACTTATTTGGATATGAAACAGCAGGCGATACAGAACTTGAGGGAAACTCGTATTCTGTCGGATTGCTTAATTGGTGATGCCTACGATGAAAGGGTGATGATTCCTAAGCACCATCAGGACAACGATCTTAGTGCGATCGCTCTTGCTTACTTCTACAAATTTCTCCTTGCCTACTTTTTTGGCAATTACACGGGTGCCCTAGATCATAGCGCTCAAGTCAAACAGCATTTAATGGCAATATCAGGCTTGATGCTGATTCCCATTTTTCATTTCTATACAGCTCTGACGCATTTGGCACTTTTCCCTACACAGTCAGAAATTGAGCAAGCCGAACTTCTAGCGTTGGTGGAAACCCATCAAAATATTTTGCAACAGTGGGCGCAGAATGCTCCCATGAATCATCAGCATAAATGGTATTTAGTTGAGGCAGAAAAGTATCGGGTTTTAGGCAATAAAGCCGAAGCAATTGAACATTACGATCGCGCCATCACTGGAGCCAAAGCCAACGAATACATCCAAGAAGAAGCACTAGCCAATGAACTAGCCGCCAAATTTTACCTCGACTGGGGTAAAGTGCGCATTGCTGCCGAATACATGACGAACGCCTACTATGGCTATGCTCGTTGGGGCGCTAAAGCCAAAGTCGCCGACTTGGAGCGTTGCTATCAGCAACTACTGGCTCCCATCCTCGAGCAAACCCGTTCTCCCCTCTCCACTCAAGAAACAATCTTCTCATTGGGGAGTAGCTCCACCAGTTCTCCCAGTTCCAGCAGTAGCAGCGTCTCTGTGGCTTTTGATTTAGCAGCCATTCTTAAAGCTTCCCAAACGATCTCAGGTGAAATCGAACTCGAAAAACTGCTTTCTTCGTTGCTTTGTATAGTCATGGAAAATGCGGGGGCTGATAAATGCGTGTTAATGCTGTTGCGAGATAACCGCCTGCTGATTAAAGGCTCAATTACCCAGGGAACAAACCCAGTTGTGTTGCAGAACCTTCGGGTTGAGGAGAGTCAGGATATTCCCCTCAAACTAATCTACAAAGTCAAGCACAACAAGCAGACGGTTGTCTTGCTAGATGCGATCGCCGATCCGAATTTAGCCAACGATCCGTATATCATCCGTCAGCAGCCGTATAGTATTCTGTGCAGCCCGATTTTGCATCAAGGGAAATTGATAGGCATTTTATATCTAGAAAATAACTTAGCAACGGGGGCTTTTACGAGCGATCGCGTCGCACTCCTGAATTTGCTTTGCGCCCAAGCTGCTATTTCTCTAGAAAATGCTCAATTGTACGAGCGAGCGCTAGAATATTCCCAACAGCTAGAGCGATCGGTCGATCGGTTGAGTGCAGCAAAATCTCGGTTGCAAGCATCCCAGCAACGACTCCAGCTATTGGTTGAACAAACTCCACTAGCCGTCATAGAGTGGGATATCAATTTTCAGGTTACTGACTGGAACCCAGCAGCAGAACGAATCTTTTGCTATACCAAACAGGAGGCTTTGGGTCGTCACTTCACATTCATCGTTCCTGAAGCGATTCAAGCACAACTAGAGGGTGTGAGCGCCGATATTATATCGCAGCAGGGTGGTAATCACAGTATTAATGAAAATCTCACAAAGGATGGCAAAACGATTATTTGTGCTTGGTATAACAATGTGCTTGTGAATGCGGATGGCGAGTTAATAGGAGTTGCTTCGCTGGCAGATGATATTACCGAACGCAAAATTGCAGAACTTGCCTACCAGCAAAAATCAGTGGAATTAGAACGAGCCTTACACAACTTGCAAAACGCCCAATTACAAATAATCCAAAGTGAAAAAATGTCTGCACTGGGTAATTTAGTAGCTGGTGTGGCGCATGAAATGAATAATCCTTTGGGTTTTATCGCTGCCAGTCTCCTGGAAACTAAACCTACTATTGCCGAACTAATCGAACACTTGCAACTCTATCAAGAAACTTTCCCCGATCGGAGCGAAGAAATTATCGACCATGCCGAAGAAATTGATTTGGAATATACCTTAGAAGATTTACCTAAGATGATGGATTCCATGTCGGCGGCGTGTGACAGGCTCAAAAATATCAGTACCAGCCTCCGCACTTTCTCCCGTGCCGATCGAGATTATAAAGTTCCTTTCAACATTCACGAAGGCATCGACAGCACGCTTTTAATTCTCAAACATCGCCTGAAAGCTAATCACCAACGTCCCGCCATTGAAGTGATTACCAAGTATGGCAATTTACCTGCGATCGAGTGTTTTCCCGGACAACTAAATCAAGTATTTATGAATATTATAGCCAATGCGATCGATGCTTTGGACGAAGCGAATACCGGGCGAGACATTGCAGAAATTAAGGCTCATCCCAATCGAATTATCATTGAAACATCGATGGAAAATGATGGGGTAAAAATTGCCATTGCCGATAATGGCTGCGGCATTAATGAATCAGTCAAGGAAAAGATATTTGACCACTTGTTTACGACCAAAGGAGTGGGAAAAGGAACCGGATTGGGATTAGCTATCGCCCGCCAGATAGTAGTCGAAACCCACGGCGGAACAATTAATGTGAATTCTACCTTGGGGGGAGGAAGTGAATTTGAGATAGTGTTACCTATTACCGAAAAAAGATAGAACCCACATTCCGCCCTTCAAGTATCACACCGTGATAATTTTCGCCTTTCACGAGTCTGAACCTCCTGAAACTGAAAAAACCGAGAGGTTTATCTAGGGATACGATCGCCCTTGGCATATCAAACTCTACCCGATGGGGCGATCGCCCTTTAAAACCCAACCACTGGCTATACGCCTGCACGAGCGCTAAATCTAGCACAACTCCGTCACTAAGATCGATCGCCTGAGCACTTATCCACCGTTAAAAATTTGGGCGTTGCTGAATTGAGGTATGATAAGTGCGGTCAAGGGATGTTTTGGCTACCCGATTTGCCTAGGAAAGAGCGCGATTGAAATGATACGATGGATAGGGAACCGGAACATCCCAAAACTTAAGATAATGAATTACTAACCTGATTGAATGTTTGAGCATTTCTCCCTCCTGGAGAATACGCCATGTGTCTTACGATGAAGTCTAGCCAAATAATGTCGCAGTCGCGTATTCTCGCCCTCTCCTGGGGTCATGTAAGTTTTACAGATAATTTGGTCTCCATCTGGAATAAACATGGGGTAAACTGGCCATCCATCTGTGATATAAAAGTAACATTTCCAATTGCCAACTAGCTCCCTGGCAGAAAAGTTGTAGCACGCACGAATTCCCAATACCCATCCTAAAATCCCTGGCTGAAAGTGATTTACTGCCGTCGCTCACCAAATCTTATTTTTTTTGAGCCGACAAACGTTTCTAGTTCATCAAGTTCTCCCACCAGGCGAATTGTGTCTGGTTCGCAAGCATCAGGGAGCAATTCTCCTACAAGCTATACCCAATTTATAATGCTTGTGTGATGTACTGATGCAAATCCTCTCAATTGCTCGCAAACCCAGACCATTGACATACATTTTGATCCATTCACGTTTAACTTCTTCCGAGTAAACTTTATGAGGTTGATAGCAATCTATAAGTTGTCTGCCACCACCGACACAAATATAATTCTGTTTACCTTTTTTATGACCATTTTTATTAACATGAGTTGACTGGCATTCAGGACGCATAACCTCTTCGTTTTGTGAAGTGTTATTTTTGGGCGATCGCACTCTCAATCGATCGTACCCTAATTCAGCAACGCCGAAAACCATTAGCGCGAAAGTTGAGTGGAAAAGGGATTTTCTTGTGATGTAATGAACCTGAAACCGCTTCTAAAAACCTAGACAAACCTACCCACAGGTAAATTTCGCTATGTATAAGTCAGCGGTATAACTTTAAGTCAATCGGAGTTAACGCGCCAGCGCTTGGATGATGCCCGGTCTTGCGACTCGACAACAACCTTAACCAACTCCGCCCAGTTAGAGATGCTATAGTAATCGTGTCTGCGATTAACTACACCACATTGACCGATAAATTTATTCAGTTGATTCAGCGCGCTCCATACGTGCTTTCTCGGGTTCACCCCAAGATAGGCGGACACAGAGCGCGGCAATCTTTCACTCTTATTCATGCCTCTTCTAGCAATCGCAATCGCAGCGGCGATATCAGAGGACAATCCATACATCCGAGCATATTTAACCTTGCCAATTAAACTGGTATAAGCTGGATTGCGAGTAAATAAACAAATGCCGCGATTGGATAAAATCGACTCTAAAAGCTGATAGAAACGGCTATAAGCCCAACCAGAAAGCATTCGAGCATACTTTGAGCCGCGTTCTCTCAATTGGGTTTTCTTTGTGGCAAAATCTAGCGACTCGCAAACAATACCGCAGGCTCTTGTATCAGCTAACATGGCTAGTTGCAGGCAAGCATCCACAATTTGAGCCGACTGTTTGCCAGTAGGTAAACCCATCTGAAGGGGAATCGAGCCTTTGTCCTTCAAATTGCCGGCTCCATCCACATACGCCCAACCAATTGAACCTGGATTCATGTCGATACCAATACAACCATATTCAATGGGTCTACTTACTTTCGGTACGGGTGCAGGAGTGAATTGTACTGCTACCACCCATCGCTGGGCTTGACGATAAAAATGCCATGTTTTAGCACCCGTCGCGGGCAATCGATCGATCTGACGTGAGAAGGAGCCGATGGTTGATTCAACATACTTACCATACTTAGGGCTTACTGAATAAGTTAGGAAAAATTGCGATCGCACTTGATGGGCAATTCAAGCTCGGCAAAACATAAGTTTT